>JAIRLS010000247.1 GCA_031259205.1 Bacteroidales bacterium
CTATGGGGAAATTTTGGGCGTCAGTTTTTGCCTTCGAGAAGTTTCTGCAAGGCGAACATTTCATCTCTCAGGCGGGCGGCTTCGAGAAAATTAAGTTCTTTGGCCGCCTGCTGCATGTTCTTTTTGGTGAAAGCGACGGCTTTTTCCAGTTCCAAGCGGTTCATGTACTGTACCACCGGTTCGGCGGCGACGTCGGACCGTCTTTCCGGTTCGACATAATACTTCTTCGACGTGTCCGTCGACTCTCTGGTACGGTTGCCCATAATGGATCCGCGGGCTTTTACCACTTGTCGAGGCGTAATATTCATTTTCTCATTGTAGTCTAACTGTTTTTTACGGCGGCGGTCTGTTTCCTCAAGGGTTTTCTGTATACTTTCGGTGATTTTGTCGGCATACATGATCACTCGTCCGTTGATGTTGCGGGCTGCGCGTCCTGCCGTCTGGGTGAGCGAACGGGAGGAGCGCAGAAAGCCTTCCTTGTCGGCGTCGAGGATGGCAACAAGCGAAACTTCGGGCAGATCCAAGCCTTCCCGCAGCAGGTTTACGCCTATCAGTACATCGAAATGTCCTTCCCGAAGATCTTCCATTATTTTCACACGTTCGAGCGTTTCCACATCCGAGTGAATGTAACGGCAACAAATGCCTGTTTTGTTCAGATATCCGGACAATTCTTCCGCCATCCGCTTGGTGAGTGTGGTGACCAGCACCCGTTCGTCATTTTCGGAACATTGCCGTATGTTTTCCATCAGGTCGTCAATCTGATTAGCGCTCGGTTTGATGGTGATGGCAGGATCGAGCAATCCTGTGGGACGAATCACCTGATCCGCCACGATGCCTTCGCTTTTCTCCAGTTCGTAGCTGGCTGGGGTAGCGCTCACAAAGATGGTTTGTCCAATCAACGATTCGAACTCGTCAAAAGTCAGCGGACGGTTATCAATGGCCGCCGGAAGCCGGAAACCGTATTCCACAAGGTTTATTTTGCGGGAATGATCGCCGCCGTACATGGCATGGATTTGCGGAATAGTCACATGGCTTTCGTCTATGACGGTAATAAAATCGGACGGAAAATAATCCAGAAGGCAGAAAGGACGCGTACCCGGGAGGCGCTGGTCGAAATAACGCGAGTAATTCTCAATGCCGGAGCAGTAGCCAAGCTCGTCCATCATTTCAAGATCGTAAGTGACGCGGCTTTCCAACCGTTTGGCTTCGAGGTGACGTCCGTTTTCTTTGAAAAAAGCCATCTGATTCTCCAAATCCTCCTGAATCAGCGCAAATGCTTCCCGTTGCCGCGCCGGAGTGGTGACGAAAATATTGGCAGGGAAAATGCTGGTTTCTTCCAACTGTTTTTCTACATGATTATTGACAGGATCGAGCGTGCATATTTCCTCTATTTCATCGCCCCAAAACACGACACGGTAAGCCGTGTCGGTATATGCCAGAAAAACATCCACCGTATCGCCTTTTACACGGAACGTCCCTCGTTTGAATTCCTGATCGTTGCGGAAATAAAGGCTGTTTACCAGCATGTGCAGAAATTTGTTGCGGTTGATGTGCATTCCCTTCTTGATGCGAATCGTATTTTCGTGAAAATCTTCCGGATTACCGATGCCGTAAAGGCACGACACCGACGATACCACAATGACGTCGCGCCGTCCCGACAGCAGCGAAGAGGTGGCGCTTAACCTCAACTTCTCAATTTCACCGTTGATGGACAGATCCTTTTCAATATAAGTGTCGGTGGATGGTATGTAAGCCTCCGGCTGGTAATAATCATAATACGAAACAAAATATTCTACGGCATTGTTCGGGAAAAAACCCTTAAACTCTCCGTACAGTTGTGCCGCCAGCGTCTTGTTATGGCTCAGGACAAGCGCAGGACGGTTCAGGTTGGCAAGCACGTTGGCAATGGTAAATGTTTTGCCCGATCCGGTCACGCCCAGCAAAGTCTGGTAAGGCATATTGTTTATTATCCCCTCCGTCAACTGGTGAATAGCTTCGGGCTGGTCGCCGCTCGGCGCAAAATCGGAAATCAGTTCAAACTCCATCATCTTTATGTATTTTGCAGGTATCGAAACAGTTTCTCGTTTACCTCACAGACGGACACCGGGCGTATCACGGCCTTCCCGATGCTTTCGAGCAATGCCAGCCGGAGAACGTCGCTTTCCCGTTTCTTGTCCTTCAGGGCGGTTTGCAGTATATCCCCCGCGGACAGCGTTGTGGAAACCGGAAGTCCCAGACGCTTGAGTAACCGCTCGATACGTTCGACACTGTCTGCCGGCAATCCGCCTTCTCCTGCCGACCAGCGTGCAGCGATCATCATGCCCACGCTCACCGCCTCGCCATGACTGACGCCGCCCAACAGCTCAACAGCATGTCCGAAGGTATGCCCGAAGTTGAGAATACGCCGTTCGCCCTGTTCGCGTTCGTCGTGTTCCACCACCTGCGCCTTGATTTTCACCGATTCAAGGATGATATGAGAAAGAACGTCCGGCTTTCCGGCAAGTATCTCCCCTGCATGCTGTTCCAGATAGTCGAACAGCCGCCCATCCTTTATGGCAGCGGCTTTCACAACTTCCGCCAGTCCCGAAACAAACTCTTTCGCAGGAAGGGTATTGAGCATACCGGCGTCGCAAATGACAAACAACGGCTGGCTGAACGTACCGACCATGTTCTTGTAGCCTCCGAAATTAACCCCGTTCTTCCCTCCGACGCCGGCGTCTACTTGCGACAAAAGGGTGGTGGGAACAAATCCGAACGGAATCCCCCTCATATAGGTGGATGCCGCAAATCCGGCCACATCGCACACAATACCGCCGCCCACCGCCACAATAAAACTGTTGCGATCCGCATTGCAGCCCAACAGGGCGCTGTAAATCCCTTCCACCGTCCGGATGGTCTTGTGCTCTTCGCCGCACCCTATCTCAATGACGGGATACCGGTCGATCATATTGCGGTAGTATTGACGGACGTGGCTGTCGGTGATGATAACGGCCTGCCTGTTTTCCGGCAGATACGCAGGCAGGTTGAGATACGACTCGCCCACCAGCACCTGCGACGTCGAACGGCTGGTATTGATTTTTAATTGATACATGACGAAAAAAATGTAAGGCAAAATTAGATGAATATCCTGAAATTTCCAAACGTGTAATTAGTAAAATACGGTTGTTGAAACTTATGTCATTGATCATTGGGCACAGTAATATTTATCGGAAATTAGCTATTTTTGCATCATTAAAAAGTCTGTCAATGACCATGAATGATTGCGATGTACGGTTGAAAGTTATGCGAGACAAAGCCATGCGGCTTTGTTCGAGGAAAGAACAGAGCTGTTCGGAAATGCGGAAAAAACTTCTCTCGTGGGGATGTACTCCGGACAATGCCCAACGGATCGTCGGCGAACTTGTCGCTCAAAGATTTTTGGACGACCGCCGGTATGCCGCCGCCTGTGCAAGCGATAAATTTCGTTTCGGCAAATGGGGACGTATCAAAATCGGCCTTATGTTGCGAATGCAGGGCATAGAGGAGGCCGTTGTACGGGAAACGCTTGCCCGTATCGGCGAAGAGGAGTATCTCCGGAGCCTGAAAGAGGAACTGCACAAGAAACGGAAAAGTATAAAAACCGCATCTTCCGCAGAACTGAGGGCAAAACTGTTCCGGTTTGCCGCAAGCCGCGGCTTTGAACCGGACGTCATCTATCAGGCGATGGAAAATGATGAATGATGGATTATGGATGATGGATTAATATTGCAATACTTAATCCAACTTGGCCAAAATCACCTCCCAAATAATGTAGGTTAATTCTTTTTTTGAGGTGTATGGGTCAGTGGACTGTTCCATCCGTGTTTTATTTCCCGCTTTCTTCCCATCCCTCTTAAAAGTCCTTTCAGGACGTTCCGCATTCTCCAAAGCGGATGGCTTCCGCGCTTTCAGGCGCACGCCGTGCGCCTCTACATTCGTGCCTTCGTGCCTTCGTGCCTTCGTGCCTTCGCGCTATAGTGGAGGGCAGAAGAATTGTTTTTCATAGCGCCACAAAAAAAGAATGAACCAATAATGTACTCAAAAAAAATCAATAGCGCCTCAAAAAAGAATGAACCGTTTTCCGTTTTCGTTTTTTTTATCATAAACAAGTTTGAAGCCTTCCGGCAAGGTAAAAAAAACGCCTCCTGTTCGAAAGCGGTTTTCATTATTCGCTGTCATT
>JAIRLS010000315.1 GCA_031259205.1 Bacteroidales bacterium
GGGAATGTTGCGGTCGGCATTACAGGCGTCGCATGCGCGGCAGGGGAAAGAAAACGGAAAACGCCCTCCCCGCACAACGCGGGACAGAAGGGATAGAGGTGGCTGTAACTTACTGAAACCCAGGGATTTACCCCCCCCCCCCTGCAAATCGGGCGGCGGGAGCGGCGTCGGCGGCCTTCCTGCAAAGGAAGAACACAGGTTTGTCGATGTTATTTATTCCTCGCATGTCAAAAATGACAGATGAATTTATTGCAGGCAAAGATAATGTTTATTTTTTTATAAGAGAAAAAAAATGTTTTTTTTTCATCGTAAGTCATAAGTCGCGAATGTAGAGACGCACGGCGTGCGTCTGAATGTAGGGGCGCACGGCGTGCGTCTGAATGTAGAGACGCACGCCGTGCGTCTCTACAGTGGAGGTCGGAAGAATTGTTTTTCACAGCGCCTCAAAAAAAGAATGAACCTTAAAATCAAATATTTTATCCTTTTCATGATGAAGGTATTTTATAATTGTGTATTTTTGTTATCGAAATTCAATAAGAGTAACGAGCAAATATACGTAAATGTCAATACTTTCACCCCAAAACATGCGGTTATTTATTTTTTTTGTCGGACTATTTTTTACCTCCCCGCTGTCCGCACAGGATCGATTGATGGACGTCCTGAAAGCCGAGTTGTACCGCGAGGCAAAAGAGTTTCGTGCGATGAGCGATTCGGCAGACCGCCCCTACTTTATCTCTTTCAGGGTGGACGCAACGAAATCGGAAACGGTTAACAGCAGTTTCGGCAGTCTTGTCTATTCCCGCGCTTCCCATCATCGCGTGTTCACGCCTATGGTCAGGATCGGCAGTTATCGTTTCGACAACTATCACCAGATACGCGAATCCTTGGTTTTCGACCGCACCGCACCATCCTACCTTCCCGTAGAGGATTCGGAAGACGCTATTCGGCAAACGGTCTGGTGGATGACCGATCAAGCCTACAAAAACGCCGTAGAACGCTATGAAAAAGCCCGTTCCAACATAGCGGTCAAAGTGGAAGAAGAAGACCATTCGGACGATTACACGCCGCAAAAAGCCGTCAAATATTTCGAGCCGGAACCGGACGCCCGTTATCTCCGTTTCAAAAGAAGCGACTGGGAAAAAAAACTTTGCCGTTACTCGGCTGCCTTTGCGGAACCGGATATCATGGAAGGATGGGCAAATATCAGCCTGCAAACAGTGCGAAAATACTACGTTTCCACCGAAGGTGCGGAAATTGCCCACAATCAGACCTATATCCACCTGAGCATCGGCGCAAAGGTAAAGGCCAACGACGGAATGGACCTGCCCTTGAGCTATTCGTGGTTTGCACAGACCACAGCGCACCTGCCTTCCGACAGGGTTGTCCTCGCAAAAATCGCACAAATTGCGGAAAGGCTGAAAATGATGAAGCAGGCGCCGGTAGTGGACGCCTTTTCGGGGCCTGCGCTGCTGTCGGCAGAAGCCGCAGGGGTATTCTTTCACGAAATATTCGGCCACCGCGTGGAAGGACAACGCATGAGGCTGGAAAGCGACGGGCAAACGTTCAAAAACAAGATCGGGGAAGCAGTACTCCCTGAATTTCTGACCGTGTACATGGACCCGACCATCAGCGAATACAAGGGGATGGACGTCAACGGATCCTGCCGCTACGACGACGAAGGCGTGAAAAGCGAAAAAGTGATACTGGTAGAAAACGGCATCCTGAAAGGATTCCTGATGTCGCGCGTTCCGTTGAAAGGTTTTCCCGCTTCGAACGGGCACGGACGGGCTGCACCCGGACTGGACCCCGTCACCCGTCAGTCGAATCTCATTGTAGAAACTTCGGCGCCTAAAACGGAAAAAGAACTCCGGCAAGCAATGAAAGAAGAACTCATACGGCAGGGAAAAACATTCGGGTACTATTTCGCTTCCGTCACGGGCGGTTTTACACAAACGGGGCGTTACAGACCCAATGCGTTCAACATAACGCCCACCGAAGTTTACCGCGTGTATGCCGACGACCGTCCGGACGAACTGGTGCGGGGCGTCGATCTGGTAGGCACGCCGCTGGCCATGTTCTCGCAAATCGCATTGGCCGGCGACCGGTACGGATTTTTTAACGGCACCTGTGGCGCCGAATCGGGGAATATCCCGGTATCGTGCATATCACCCATGCTCTTCGTCAAACAGATAGAAATCCAAAAACAGAATAAATCGCAAAGCAAACTGCCGTTGCTGCCCAAACCGTAATCCATAAACAAACGCAGATGTTATTCCACAAAGCGACACGGATGAACACAGGTTTGCTTCGCTGCTTTGAACCCCCTCTTCAACCGGACAGCAGGAATAAACGGGTCAGCAGTACTGCGGCGTTTGCCTGCGCTCCCGAAAGGGGTTGCACGTTTACCTGCTCTACGCCGAAAAGTTCTCTGGCGTCATATAGAAGAGGGGAGTAAAATCAGACGAATAGCCAAAGGTTTCCAACCCGAATTAAACCTTTTCCCTTTTTTCCCGTCTTTGTATTATAACGTAACAATTTAATAAATTTTGAATTATTCTACATTTTTTAAAATAAAATAACCGCTGGAATCAAAAAATCTATATTTTTGCATTCGATGACAATATTAAAATAATACTAAATTAAATAAAATAATGACAAAAAGATTGAAAGGGATTGTTCCGAAAATTGGGATACGGCCGGTGATTGACGGTCGTCAGCGCGGTATTCGCGAATCGTTGGAAGACCAGACCATGAACCTGGCCAGGAATGTAGAGCGGTTGTTGAGCGCCGAGTTGCGCCACAGCGACGGTTCTCCGGTAGAATGTGTTATTGCCGACGGCACTATCGGGCGTGTGGCCGAAGCTGCGGCCTGTGCGGAAAAATTTGAACGCGAAGGCGTACAGATTACCCTCACGGTGACGCCTTGCTGGTGCTACGGCGGTGAAACCATCGACATGAATCCTCACACTATCAAGGCCATTTGGGGATTCAACGGTACCGAGCGTCCCGGCGCGGTTTATCTGGCAGCCGCCCTGGCGGGGCATACGCAAAAAGGCCTGCCTGCCTTTGGAATCTATGGCCGCGACGTACAGGACGCAGGCGACCCGACTATCCCCGACGACGTGAAAACAAAACTGCTGCGCTTTGCACGGGCAGCGCTGGCAGTGGCTACCATGCGCGGAAAATCCTACCTCTCCATCGGTTCGGTATCAATGGGTATCGCCGGTTCGATGGTAAATCCCGATTTCTTTCAGGATTATCTCGGTATGCGCAACGAATACGTGGACATGTCGGAAGTCATACGCCGCGTCAATGAAGGCATTTACGACAGGGACGAATTTGCCGAAGCGCTGGCATGGACGAAAGCCAACTGCAAAGAAGGAACAGACCTCAATAAGCCGGAGATACGGAAAAATCGCGCCGAAAAAGACGCATTGTGGGAATATACGGTGAAAATGACGCTCATTATCCGCGACCTGATGATCGGCAATCCTAAACTGCAACAACTCGGTTTCAAAGAAGAAGCGCTCGGACACAATGCCATTGTATCCGGCTTCCAGGGACAACGGCAGTGGACAGACCACATGCCGAACGGCGACTTTTCCGAAGCTTTGCTTAATTCCTCATTCGACTGGAACGGCCTCCGGGAAGCCTTTGTTGTGGCCACCGAAAACGACAGCCTTAACGGGGTAGCCATGCTTTTCGGGCATCTGCTCACCAATTCCGCTTCGCTGTTCGCCGATGTGCGTACTTACTGGAGCCCCGAAGCCGTGAAACGCATCAGCGGAAAAACGCTGGAAGGCAAGGCCGCCGGCGGCGTCATTCACCTGATCAATTCCGGAGCGGCGACACTCGACGGTAGCGGATACCAAAGCAGGAACGGACAGCCGGCCATGAAACCTTACTGGGAAATCAGCAATGAAGAAGCGAAAAAATGCCTCGACGCCACCTCATGGATGCCCGCCAACCTCGAATATTTCCGAGGAGGCGGCTATTCATCCAAATTCCTGTCCAAAGGCGGAATGCCTGTCACCATGATACGGCTCAACCTCGTCAAGGGATTGGGGCCGGCGCTGCAATTAGCCGAAGGATGGACGGTCGATCTGCCCGACGACGTGTACCGGCTCATCGACAACCGTACCGACCCGGGTTGGCCGACGACCTGGTTCGCTCCCCGTCTTACCGGTAAAGGCGCTTTCAAGGATGTGTATTCGGTGATGAACAACTGGGGCGCTAATCATGGCGCCATCAACTACGGACACATCGGCGCCGACCTGATTACGCTTGCCTCCATGCTGCGTATCCCCGTATGTATGCACAACGTGAACGGCGATGATATTTTCCGCCCTTCGGCATGGGCCGCTTTCGGCATGGACGCCGAAGGAGCCGATTACCGCGCCTGCCGCGCCTATGGACCGTTGTATTAATCGCAAATCATCATTGTCATGAAACTCTTGATACGGATCGGCATCGTATGTATCGCTGCTTCAGTGTACGGGCAGGAATGGCCTCCCGACAGTATTCCTGCCCTGATGGCACGTCAGTTGGAGATGTTTCCGCAGGAAAAAATATACCTCCATACCGACAAACCCTACTACGTGGCAGGCGAGCACATCTGGTTCAGGGCGCATCTGGCCGACGCCGTTTCGCACATTCCCGCCCCCGTCAGCCGTTACGTGTACGTGGAAATGATCAACCCGCTTGATTCGGTGGTCGTTCGCCTGAAAATACGCCCCGACAGCAGCGTTTATCACGGCTACGTGCCTGTCCCCGACGACGTCCCCGAAGGCGACTATGAACTGCGTGCCTATACCAGTTTCATGCGCAGCGCAGGAGAGAATTACTTTTTCCGCAAGAATGTCCGTATTTTCCATCCACAGTCGCGCCAACTCCACTCCAGCGTCCGTTTCACCTTCGAGTCCGACAAGAGAATCTCGGCAGAGATCCAATTGACGCAATTACGACCAACCGCGCCGTTTTACCCTGAAAACGTAAAAATTACCGCCGGCAACGGTAAAACCATCACCGTAAAACCCGATCGCAACAACGCGCTGCAATGCACCTTCACCCTTCCCCCCGACGCTCCGCGACGCTTCTTACTGCTGGAAACCGTTATCAACCGCTACCTTTACAGAAAATTCATCGAAGTGCCCCATCCCGGCAAGGAATTTGACCTCTCCTTTTATCCGGAAGGGGGCGTCCTTCTGCAGGGCATTCCCGCAAAGGTAGCCTTCAAAGCGCTGAAAAAAGACGGACGGGCAGCCGACGTGACGGGCAAAGTGTTCGACAGCGACGGCACAGAAATGAATACTTTCAAAAGCGATCACCTCGGCATGGGCTGTATCACCGTGATATGCGCGGCCGGCAAATCCTGCTACGCCGAAGCCGTCTGCGACAGCGTTACCCTTCGTTTTGATCTGCCCGCCCCCGTCGCCGAAGGCTATGCGCTCTCCGCCACATGGATGAAAAAACGCCTCTCGGTATCCGTACTCGCGCCGGACGGCATCAAAGACAAACTGTGGCTTACCGCACACACGCGCGGAATAGTACACTTCACCCTCCCCTGGGATCCTTCCCTTCCCTACATCCTGCTGCCGAAGGAATCCTTTCCCTCAGGCGTACTGCACCTCCTGCTCACCGACGAACAAATGAACACGTTGAGCGAACGGCTGGTATTTGTCGATAACGAAGATCAGGCTCAAACCGCCTTTCATCCCGACAGGGAAAAATACAGCGCACGCACGCGCGTGGACAATCGCATCACCATTACCGATGCTGCCGGAAATCCGCTGTCGGGAAGTTTCTCGGTGGCTGTCACCGACGATCACGACGTGCAAACCGATACCGCCGTCAACATCCTCACCAGCCTCCTGCTCGCCTCCGACCTGCGGGGCAACATCGAAAACCCCGCTTTCTATTTCCACAGGGGCAACCGCTATGTATGGGCGCTCGACCTGCTGATGATGACACAGGGATGGCGACGCTACAACCTGCCGGAAGTCATCAAAGGCAAATATACCACCCCCACTTCCTACCTCGAAATAGGCCCCGAACTGTCGGGAACGGTGAAAAGCGTCCTTGTCGGAAAACCACAGGAAGGCATCACCGTAAATGTGCTGGGGATGAACAATCCCTATTTTGAAACCACCGTCACCGATGCGGAAGGCCGTTTCTTTTTCCGTCACGGCGAACTGCCCGACAGTACCCGCTTTCTGGTGAATGCACTCCCCACCAAATCCACCCGCCGGCTGGAAGTAATCCTGAATGAAGACCTCTACCCTCTGCGCGCTATCGCTCCCCCGCCGGCGCCCCCCGCCGACAACCGGTCGCTAACCGCCGGTTATGTGGACAAAACGGAACAGAAATACATCAATGAAAAAGGCATGAGGATGTACTACCTTGAAGAAGTCACCATCACCGCCGAACGCAAGCCCCCGCGCAAGTCGGACTATTATTCGCAGGCCGACAACAGCCTCACCGAAGACCAGATAGACAAAATCCCCCTCACCAACATCTATAACTTGCTGATGAGGCTGCCGGGCGTCATGGTGAGCGGCAATCAGGTGTCCATCCGGGGACAGGGCAACCCGCTGCTTATGGTGGATGGCGTGACGATGGACATCGGCGAACTCGAATCAATCAACGTAATGGACGTGGCACAGGTGGACGTGCTGAAAAGCGCTTCCAACACCGCAATGTTCGGCTCGCAGGGCGGCAACGGCGTAATCGTGATTTTCACCAAAGAAGGGAAAGTCAGTTTCAAGCCGCGACCGTTCCACGTGAAAACAGCCACGCCGCTGGGCTACCAAAAACCGGCCGAATTTTACGCGCCCAAGTACGACGCCCCTTCTTCGGGCAACGCCCCCCCCGACCTGCGCACTACCATCCACTGGCAGCCCGACGTACGCACCGACAGCACAGGCGTAGCCACTTTCAGCTTCTACACCTCCGACGCCGCTTCCACTTACTCGGTGGTGATGGAAGGGCTGACCGCCGACGGTAAAATCATACGACAGGAAGGAAAAGTAACGAACGATATCCGATAAAAATCAAGAAAAGGAACCCTGATTCCGATCCTTTGCAAAACGCATCCGTCAGGCCGCTATAAACAGCGGAAGGGTTTCCTTTTATCAGGAAAACCCTTCCATGCGTTTATTGTTTAGAAAAGTAAAAAGAGCCTGTCCTGTTGCCAAACCAAATCAGATTCGACAAACAGCCGACAAAAACGGTTTATTCTTTGGCACGAAGGCACGAAGGCACGAAGGCACGAAGGCATGAAGGCATGAAGGCATGAAGGCATGAAGGCATGAAGGCATGAAGGCACGAAGGCACGAAGGCACGAAGGCACGAAGGCACGAAGGCATGAAGGCACGAAGGCACGAAGGCACGAATGAAATTTTTTATTCTTTTTTGCAAATAAAAAAAAGTGTTATTTTTGTATCCAATTATCAACAACAAATTCTTACAGGTAAATGCAATGGAATCAAAACCTGTTTCTCCTTTGCGTTTCGGGTATCCCATAACGGGAAAGAAAAGCGCTTTCGGCGGACTTACAGTATCTTTTTGTATCGCAGCGTATTTCCGGATAACCGGTGAGTATGCCCGCAGGTTTTTTGCGCATGCGGAAAACTGTTTTGCGCGTGCGGAAAACTGTTTTGCGCGTGCGGAAAAACATTTTGCGCATGCGGAAAAACATTTTGCGCATGCGGAAAAACATGTTTGGAGCTCCAAAAATCATTTTTGTAGCTCCAAAAAAAGTTTTTGGAGCTACAATTACAGTTATTGGACTT
>JAIRLS010000330.1 GCA_031259205.1 Bacteroidales bacterium
AAAAATTTGGTTTTTTTTAAAATCCTCTTTATCTTTGTTGGGATTTGAAATGAAAACCCGATAAAAAGAATGTCGATTTTTCTTACATATAATCCTCTTAAAATCCCAATAATGACGGGATTTAGCAAGATCTTGGCAAAGAAACTTATTTGCCTGCCATACCATAAACTATGCCATAACGTAATACGCGAACATGCGCACAGGGTAAGAAAAAAATTTCAAAACTCATCTATCGCCACAGTATTATTTTTGATAATATGCGGCTTTCATCATACCTTGAAAAGTTGAAAATTGAAAACGCAATTGAATTGATAATTAAATACGAATAATTAAATACGAATATGAATCCATAAAATGAATCCATAAAAACACATGCTAACTACGTAGCGAGGGATGATGAAATGATATACTCATCCGCAATTTTTCAAAATTCCTGAAATTCGCAGGCAAAATTATGTCTTTTTGTAATTCTGTGTCTTTTCTGTGATTCTCTATGTTATTTACAGCACAGAGAAGACACAGAAAAGCATAGAGTTATGAAAATCTTTGAGGATTTCAGGGATTAAATATTAATACTAAATACTAATAATTATGTACAAAAAGGTTTTTAATCGAAACGCATGGCGGAAAATATCCATATCCGTATGCGCAGGTCTTATGTATGCGGGGTCGTTGTTTGCGCAGCAACCGCTGTCCGTTTCCGGCGCGGTGGTCGACGTCAACGGCGATCCGCTGCCGGGAGTGAACGTTACCGTGAAAGGTACAATGACAGGAGTGATTAGCAATGCTTCCGGCAATTATACCGTCACGGTTCCCAACCGCGACGCGGTACTGGTGTTTTCCTTCGTGGGTTACGCCACGCAGGAAGTTACGGTAGGCGACAGGACAGATATTCCGGTGACGCTGGCCGAAATCGCTCAGGAAATAGAGGAAGTGGTAGTGGTGGGGTATGGCGTCCAAAAAAAGGTAAACCTCACCGGCGCCGTTTCCTCTGTAGACATGAGAAAAATGACGGAAAACCGTCCTGTTACCAGCCTGTCGGCAGGACTGGCGGGACTGGCGGCAGGCGTCTTTGTCAATCAGACGAGCGGGCGACCGGGATACGAAGGGGCGACCATCCGCATACGCGGACAGGGAACGCTGAACAATTCCGATCCGCTTGTTGTGATTGACGGCGTCGTGGGCAACATGAACGACATAAACCCGCAGGATGTGGAAAGCATCTCTATCCTGAAAGACGCCGCGTCGTCGTCTATCTACGGTTCACGCGCCGCCAACGGAGTAATCTTAGTCGCCACCCGGAAAGGCCGGGAAGGAACGGCCAATGTGACGTACAACGGTTATATGGCTGCGCAGAACGTCGCCAATAAACTGAACATTGTTTCCAATTACGCCGACTACATGGAACTGTACAACGAAGGCATGAAAAACAGCGGACTGACGCCGGTGTTCAGTCAGGCCAAAATCGACGAGTGGCGCCGAGCCGGCGACAGCGACCCCGTGAAATACCCCAACACCGACTGGCAGGACGAAGCGTTCCGGCAGGGATGGCTGCAAAACCACACGATCTCAATCAGCGGCGGAACGGACAAAATCCGTTATTTCGTGTCGGGTAATTATCTCCAAAATCCTGGGCTTATGGAAAATTCCGGTTACGACCGCATCAGCGTCCGCGCCAACTTGGACGCTAACGTAAAACCCTGGCTCACAATCGGCGTAAACGCCTATGGATACAGAGGGAAAGCCGACCTGGGACAGGACGACGAAAATAAAGGCTGGGCCTATCTGCTGGCCACCACCCCCGGCATGTGCCTCCGGGCGCCCGACGGAAGATACGGAGGAGTAAACAATTCGGAAGACGACGTGCAGTCGGCTACCAACAATATCCTGCGGGTATTGAACAGCGCAAAGGGCGACCGCACCACCAACAAAATCGTCTCCCGCTTCTTCGGACAGTTGAAGCCGATGAAAGGACTGAGCATCGAAGGTTCCTTTACCTACGACTTTGCCAATACCTACCATTACTACCAGCCCGTCTTCATCGACCTGTGGAACTTCTACGAAAATGTGATCCAAACTTCCGGCACGGGACGTACTTCCGTGAGCAATGGGGATGAAAAATGGGTGCGGCAGCAGATGGACGGCATTGCCCGATACGAAA
Source organism: Bacteroidales bacterium (assembly GCA_031259205.1). Taxonomy (GTDB): domain Bacteria; phylum Bacteroidota; class Bacteroidia; order Bacteroidales; family UBA4181; genus JAIRLS01. The sequence continues at coordinate 2,162 of JAIRLS010000330.1, forward strand.
CGAACGTCGGCCGGCTGAACATCCATGCCATGCTGGGCGCCAGCCAGGAATCCTACCGTTACAACTGGTTTACGGCCTCCAAACTCGACCTGACGGCGCCGGAACTGACCGAGTTGAACGCGGCTACGGCGGACGCCAGCGCCGGCGGCAACTATACGAACTGGGCGATGCACTCCTACTTTGGACGGCTGGCGCTCAACTGGGCGGAAAAATACCTGCTGGAAGCCAATCTCCGGATAGACAGGTCTTCGCGCTTCGCCCCGGGCAGCACGCGAAGCGGCATTTTTCCTTCGTTCTCCGCCGGATGGCGCCTCAGCGAAGAAGCGTTCCTGCAAGAGGTATCGTGGTTGGACAACCTGAAACTGCGCCTGTCCTACGGCGGGCTGGGTAACAACACGATGGGCAACAAACGCGACGACGACGGCAACTATTCCTGGCAACAGTTCTATATGGCTCAAAACTACGTGCTGAACAACGCCGTACAAATCGGCTTTGCGCAAACTGCCCTCTCTAACGCCCTGCTTACGTGGGAAACGACTTACGTGAGCAATGCCGGCGTCGATTTCGGACTGCTGCGTTCGCGACTGAACGGCAGCATTGACCTGTTCGTGAAAAATACCGCAGGCATCCTGATCGACCTTCCTGCGCCGCTGGTACACGGCAACGCCTCCATTCCCCGGAAGAACGCCGCCGAAGTACGCAACGCCGGCATAGAAATGAATCTGACGTGGAACGACAAAATCGGCAAAGTCGGTTATTCTGTCGGGGGTAATTTCAGTTACATCAAAAACAAAGTGACCAAGTTCAAGGGCAGCGAACCTTCCATCAGCGGTACCGACATGATTCTGGAAGGCGAACCGATCAACGTGCAGTACGTGCTGCCGGTCGACCGGCTGGTGCAGACCGACGAAGACCTGGCCGCAGTACAGGCCATGATAGACAACAATCCTGACGCCTTTGCTTCTTACAAAAGACCCGAAAAAGGCGACTTCCTCTACAAAGACGTAAGCGGCGTGGGCGCCGACGGATTGCCCGACGGCATCCCCGACGGGAAAATTACCGACGCCGACCGCGTCAAAATCGGCAACGGCACCAATCCTGTCGTCACTTACGGCTTCCATTTCGGCCTCAACTGGAACGGATTCGACTTCTCCTGCCTGTTGCAGGGCGTCGGCGGACTGACGGTCTACTGGGGCGGTCAGGACGCGGCGGCTTTCTGGCCGCAGGTGCGCCGGGGCAACCAGCTCAACAAAACAATCACCGACGGACGCTGGTACAAAGACCGCACGGACGCTATCTACCCGCGACTGCTGGAATTTAGCGACAACCGGAACCGGGTGCCCAGCGATTTCTGGTTGCAGGACAAATCCTACATGCGGGTGAAAAACATTCAACTGAGCTATACCCTACCGCGACGCCTCTCGCAAAAGATACTGCTGGAAACATTCCGCATCTATGCCGGTATCGACAATGCGTTGACCTTTACCCAATACCAGGGGTTAGACCCGGAAGTGACGGGAACAAAATATCCCACCATCCGGACGACAACCTTTGGCGTTAGTTTAACCTTTTAAAATTTTTACAATATGAAAAAGATCATTATCTATTTATTCATCATAACAGCAGGTTGTTCGCTGAACGGATGCTACGACCTGAACACTTATCCGGGCAACGAACTGGACGTAAGTCGTTTCTGGAAAACGGAAAACCATGTACATCAGGCGCTGATGGGCGTTTACCAACTGATGCGCAACGACAATGCCTACGGCAAACAGTTTCTGTTCGACCATCTGGGAGATATTGCCTGCGGGTACAACCAGTATTCGAGTTTTCCACTGGGAACCTATACCGACCGTACAGGGGACATAGAGAGAAAATGGCAAACCCTGTACGAGGGCATACACCGCGCCAACGGCTTCATCCGGCAGGTACCCGGACTGGATTTCCTGAGCAACGAGACAAAGGAGGAATACGTGGCGGAAGCCAAGTTCCTGCGGGCGCTCTACTATTTTACCCTGCTGGATATCTTCGGCGGCGTGCCTTATTATGACGAAACCGTCATCGTCAACGCCGAATATGCCGACATGAAGAAGGCAAGAAGCTCCGCAGACGAAATTCGTTCCCGTATCATCAGCGACCTCGACGAAGCCGTAGCGCAGATCAAAGTTTCCCATCCCCCCGCAGAATACGGCCGCGCCACCAAAGGGGCGGCATACGCCCTGAGGGGGAAAGTCTATCTGTACGCCAAAAACTGGAAGAAAGCCGTCGCCGATCTGGACGAAGTGGCGTACAACCGCTCCAACCACTACGGATATGCGCTCGATCCGGACTATGCGCGAATCTTCAAACTCTACAACGGCGCCAGGAGCAACGAAATGATTTTCGCTATCCAGAACAAGAGCGGCATCGGAACGGAATATGGAATGCCGCTGAATTTCTACATGGGCACCCGCAATTCCTACGGCAGTTGCTGGAACAACTCCATGCCCTCCACTCGTCTGGCGGACATGTACGAGTGTCCCGACGGGAAACCATTCAACTGGGATGACGTTTTCGCAGGATACAACGCCGCCTCTCCGGAAGAGCGCAAAGCGCTGCTGAGCGTCGAACTGAACGCCGGAGTGGTGACGGGCCTGCGGAACGCCGACACTGCAAAGATCCTGAGCGCCTATACCCATCGCGATCCGCGTCTGATGGCCACCCTCATCGTACCTTATTCATGGTACAAGGGATGGAACGCCAATGCGCCGAAAGACATGCTCTTTGCCTTAGACAACAACGTACAGGGCAATGAAAACGCCTCGCCGGTCGGGACAATGCGCAACAACAATAACTGGGTGACTTATTTCTGGCGAAAGTTTGTAACGGAGTACGACCTGAACGGAGCCATGACCAACCGGTCGCATACGCCCTTCGAGTTCCCTCTGATTCGCTATGCCGACGTCCTGCTGATGCTGGCGGAAGCCTACAACGAAGACGGGCAGTTGGACAAAGCCGTCGTCGAACTGAACAGGGTCAGGGCGCGGGCGAACCTGCCCGGCCTCAATTCGGGTGCCGCATGGCTCGGCGTGACCGCCAAAGAGCAGATGTCCGAACGTATCCGCAAGGAACGTGCGGTAGAGCTGGCCGGCGAAGGACATCGCTTCAGCGACCTGCGCCGCTGGGGATGGGCAGTAGCCGGCGCCGCCCTGAACAATGTGGACGTCGTAAATATCTACGGCGAATTTCTCTACACCCACAAGTTCAGCGAGCGCGACATGCTGTGGCCGATTCCGGGCGTGGAAATCGAACGCAACCCCGCATTAGCCCCCAATAACCAGGGCTGGTAGCCTTACTTGCGATAAGCGGTTGGCACAAGCCTGTCCTTTGGGAGAGGAAAAGCCAACCGCTTTTTTATTCGGACGATAAAGCATCTATCCGGTGATGATGCTTGGCGCGGCGGCATTCAGGGAAGCGGAATAAATAAGAGATAACGAATAAATAAAATTCTGCTCAAAAGTCGTGCAGCGACGACACTTTATTAATTTCCCATTCTTTACCTTCTTTCAAAACTGTTATACCTTCCGTTTCTTAGCGTCAGACCCATCTAAAATCATCATTTACTGTTTTAATATATGCAAAGAGGACACAAAGCAATGGAACAATAAGGTAATACGGTTAGTGTGATGCCATCTGCTTTGCTACTAAGGTTGTTTTGTTATTTTAAATAAGGTGGAAATAAGGTTTTATTTTCCGACCGGAAAACGACTTACTTTTTTAACCACGAAGTCGCAGAAGTCGCAGAAGTCACACAAAGGCCTGACGGCGCGAATGTAGAGACGCACGGCGTGCGTCTTTGCGTTTTCAGACGCACGCCGTGCGTCTCTACTTTTTAGCCGGTCGGCAGTAGAAGGAAAGAAAAAAACCGCTCTTGTCGGGAGCGGTTTCTTTTATCGAATTGCCGCCGGCAGGAGCTAAAGAATGCTGCGGCGGCGGGTGTTCGCAATGCCTTACTGGGTGGCTTCTATTGTTCCGAAGTTTTTCCATACAGGCGCCTCCTCGTAAGCTGTTTTCGAGCTGGCCGGCACTTTTAGCGTAAGGCCGCTTAGCGTAATGTTCCGAAAAACATAGCTGCTGATGCTTTGCGGCACGGCGCGCAGGTTGGTTACGGAGGTCAAGCCGCTGCAACCGGAAAAAGCACACTCGCCGATAGTGGTCACCGAATTGGGAATGGTTACGGAGGTCAAGCCGCTGCAATTGGAAAAAGCATAATCGCCGATAGTGGTCACCGAATTACCAATGGTTACGGAGGTCAAGCCGCTGCAACCGTAAAAAGCATCCATGCCGATAGTAGTCACCGAATTACCGATGGTTACGGAGGTCAAGTCGCTGCAATCGAAAAAAGTTCCAACGCCGACAGTGGTCACCGAATTGGGAATGGTTACGGAGGTCAAGTTGCTGCAATTGTTAAAAGCATAATCGCCGATAGTGGTCACCGAATTACCAATGGTTACGGAGGTCAAACCGCTGCAATCGAAAAAAGCAAAAGTACCAATAGTGGTCACCGAATGGGGAATGGTTACGGAGGTCAAACCGTGGCAATAGGTAAAAGCCTCCTCGCCGACAGTGGTCACCGAATTGGGAATGGTTACGGAGGTCAAGCCGCTGCAATTGTAAAAAGCTTCATCGCCGATAGTGATCACCGAATTGGGAATGACGTAACTGCCGTTTTTACCGACGGGGCAAGTTATCAGCGTTGTCTGTTCTTTATTGAACAGCACGCCGCCGGCAGAGGAGTATGCAGCATTGGCAGCGTCCACGTTGATGTCGGTCAATGCGCTGCAATAGTAAAAAGCATAATTACTAATAGTGGTCACCGAATTACCAATGGTTACGGAGGTCAAACTGCTGCAACCGTCAAAAGCAAAATCGCCGGCAGTGGTCACCCCGTCATGTATGATCAGGGTTTTGATACCGGTTAGGAATTCCTCCCAGGGACGCGGGTTATCCCGGGAATAATTTTCCATTGCTCCGTTGCCGCTAATAGTGAGGGTATAGTTGTCCTCAACTCCGGTGATCGCCCAAATGCAACTGCCCGTTTCGCCTGAGACTACAGGCGTTATAACGGCTTTGGCGGTGTAGGTTTTCTTCGTTACGCCGTCTTCGGCCGTTACGGTGTAGGTTACGCCCTGCGGGGTAAAGAAGTCTTGCGCCGCGCCGGAAGCGGGGCTTACTGTTGCGCCGGGCGACAGGGTAATCGTGGGCGTCAGCGACCCTTCCTGCGTTTCGGTCGGGTAAGTGTGGGTAATGTTCGTACCGCTGATCGTCCACGCAACGTCATTCACCGCAAAGGCGGTAATGTCGGCGGAACTTTGGAGTTTGTCCTTTTTGCACGAGGCAATCGCAAGGATACAGGCAGCCATTATGACTGCGTTTTTTATGAAAAATAAGAAATTTTTCATGATGTTTAATTTATTTATAAATATTTGCTATACTGTTCGTTTACCCGATGACAGCGCTGAGGTATCCGTCGCACCAGGGTCCGGGCTGGTTGCGTGTATTGACCCATCGGAAGCGGTAGTAGGCTGTTTTGCCGACATCCGTTTGCGGATAGTTGATCACGAGGGGCGATCGGGAGGAGAAGTTCACGTAGCTCCATTCGCTGTCGTTAGCGGGCGGATCGCCGCCTACCTTGCTCCACAGCTCGAAGCCGTGCACCTTCGGCGGCTTGCTTTTACCGGTGAGCGTTCCGGCCTTCACGTGTATGCGGTGCTGTTGCTTCCGCGAGAAGTCCACTTCGCCCACCCCCATGTCCGTTGGTACGGGCGGCGGCGTGGGCTTGACGTCGTGTACGGGCAATCCCATGTAGCGACGTTCTTCATCGCTTACCAAATGATTGTTGGTCAGGTACTCTTTTACAAACTGCCGCACCGCCTTTTTGAGTTTGTCGCGGGTTTCGTTTTTCGCCTGCACGTCGGCTCTGCCGCGATTAGGGTCGTTCGCTTTCGCGTAAGCGGTTTCATACGCGGCAATCATCGCCGGGTCAATGTCCGCCCATGCGGTCGACGGCACGTTCCACTGCGTGGCGTGCGCCTGTACATAGGTGAACAGGGTCTTCGCCCATTCCAAAAATTTCCCGTCCGATTGCGGGATGTAATCTGATTTGTTCATGTTTTTGTTGTTTTAAATTAGTATTGAATATATGCAAAGTTTAAATGACGTCCTGCAAAGTTCAAATGACGTCCTGCAAGCTTTAAATGACGTCCTGCAAGCTTTAAATGACGTCCTGCAAGGTTTAAATGACGTCCTGCAAGGTTTAAATGACGTCCTGCAAAGTTCAAATGACGTCCTGCAAGGTTTAAATGGCGTCCTGCAAAGTTTAAATGACGTCCTGCAAAGTTCAAATGGCGTCCTACAAAGTTCAAATGACGTCCTGCAAAGTTCAAATGGCGTCCTGCAAGCTTTAAATGACGTCCTGCAAGCTTTAAATGAAGTCCTGCAAAGTTCAAATAAAGCTCTGCAAAGCCTGAATAAAATCCTGCAAAATCGGACGGCAGTCTGCCGGAAACAACGGGAACACAGGGAAACGAAAAGAGAAAAGAAGAAAACGCCGGCGGCGTCATCCGCAACCGCGCCGGCGCTGCCCCAACGGATGGCCGTTGTAAGGGGTAAATGCCGCCTTTCTCCGGAAGGTCTTCCGGAAGCCGTGAAACAAATATGGAGGCAATAAGGCGTCATCGCGTTTTGATAAAATAAAAATTTCATTATCAGGGACAAAGGTAATGATTTTTTGAAAACAAAAAATAATTTGCATTTTTTTTTGAAAACGAATATTTGAACGCGAAGGTAGAGACGCACGGCGTGCGTCTGAATGTAGAGACGCACGCCGGCGTCTGAATGTAGAGACGCACGGCGTGCGTCTAAAAGCGTTTTGGAGAATGCGGAACGTCCTTACAGGACTTTTAAGCGGGATGGGAAGGAAGCAGGAACAAAATACGAATGGAACAGTCCACTGCCCCATAGCGCCTCAAAAAAAGATTTGGCCCATTTGCTAATAAAAAACAAGTTTGGAATGATTTTTGTATTTCAAATTCGTTAATATAATCTTTTCGGGTGTGAAACATTTGAAAATAAAATACAGGAAGGTGGTATTTTTAAGTATGTTATGCTTCAATTTCACCATATATGCACAACATCTCAAACTGCCGTCTGATATAGTGACTGCTTTGGAAACAGGTAATACCAAAGAACTCTGCAAACGCTTTAATACGTCGGTTGATTTGATTTTGAATCAGAGCCAAAACGTATATGGAAAATCACAGGCAGAAAAAATCCTGAAATCTTTTTTTGATACCAACGGTCCGAGTTTAAAGTACAAAGAATTGCATTCCAGCGGGAAAGATATCTCTCATTGTAATTTTATCGGACAACTGTACACCAGCAAAGGGGTTTATCGCGTGTACATTTACATCAAAAACGGGCAAATTTATCAAATGAGGTTTGAAAGCAACGATTAAAATGATTGATCAACAGTATCTTGAACAGTTTATTGACCAGTCGTTTAGAGAAGATATCGGTGACGGCGATCATACTTCTTTCGCATGTATTCCGCCCCTGCAACAAGGCAGAGCGCGACTGCTGATCAAGGAAAAAGGCCTGCTGGCCGGAGTAGAAATAGCAAAACAGATTTTTCACCGCTTGGATGCATCGTTAGCGGTAAATATTTTCCTTCACGACGGCGCCGAAGTGAAACCCGGCGATATCGCTTTTACCGTCGAAGGAAAAGTGATCTCTATCTTGCAGTGTGAACGACTGGTGTTGAACCTGATACAGCACATGAGCGGAGTCGCCTCACAAACTCGACAATATGTAGAAAAACTTGCAGGAACAGCGGCTAAATTGCTGGATACACGAAAGACAACGCCCGGCATGAGGCTGTTGGACAAGGAAGCGGTACGTATCGGCGGAGGAATGAACCACAGAATAGGGCTTTTCGACATGATTCTCATCAAGGACAACCATATTGATTTCGCCGGCGGTATTGAAAAAGCCATCGACCGCGTATGCGAATATCTTCGGGCGCATGGGAAAAACCTGAAAATAGAAATAGAAGCGCGTTCCCTCGACGACATCGAACGTATATTGAAGCATAACAAGATAGACCGTATCCTGCTGGACAACTTTAACACGGAAAAAACGGCGCAAGCGGTTCAAATGATCGGCGGACGCTACGAAACAGAGTCATCGGGCAACATCACTCTAACCAATATTCGAGAATACGCCCTTTGTGGCGTGGACTTTATTTCGGTCGGCGCTCTCACTCACCAGGTGAAAAGCCTTGATATGAGCCTGAAAGCGTTTTAACCACAGGCATTTGACGCACATAATCAATAGCAAGGTCGGCTGCAATGAAGCACTGCATGTGCAAGTCCATTGACGCCATATCCTGATTCCGCTGCATGGCGGCGGCGAACTCCTCCAGATGCTTTCTACAGATATTCCTTTCGTTGTATGGCTCCAGCAATTTGTGATCTCCCACGTCAAATTCGTTATAGTAAATATCTGCTACCGAATGAAATACATCCATTTCCATCTCCATGTCGGGATAACTGAATCGCAAAGTCAGTTTTTCCGCTTCTTCCGAGTCAAGATGCATGGCAACGGTCACCAGGATGCCGTTATCGCATTCCATCCTGCACCGAAACACGGTACTGCCCGTCATTTCCACATGGGGATCTATTTTGATAATATTGGAGTTCAGCACATTCAGCGCTAACGACAAGTCGTAAGGGAGTTCCGTTTTAAGCCGGTTGAGCGGATGTTGCTCTTTCCGGTTCAGCAGGTGACAGATATGGACTGTCTGCGGCATTTTCCCTGTTTGGCTTGCAAAATTGCAAACAGGGCAATAATTATGTTTCGTTCCCAACTGCAACACCACCTCCGATTCGTCGGCAAGTTTTAACAGGTATTGCAGTTCATCTGCCGTCAATGAATGTGGATAAGCGATATAGAGATGTTTCAATGCTTTCAGAGATTTCTCGGCAAGCGTAAAAATGCCCGGCATATCGGCAGAAATATCAATGGCGTCGGAATATTTAAACAGTGCGTCCAGCGAAGAATAGGATATCAAACGATATTTACGCGCCAAAAGCATGGAATCCCTGTTGTTGTAGTCATAATACCCTACTATTTCAAACGTATTGTTGGCTAATAAAACAGTGGTGTGCCGGTGAGCCGACTCGTCCGTTCCGATTATTCCTATTCGAACCATAATATTACTTTATATATAGTAGTGCAAATATAGGTAATCAAATAACACGATATTTCATTTTGAATTAAAATTATCAACGAAATTTGTTGATATCTTATAATTGTCTTATTATTAGAGTTGTTTTTATGCTTTTAATAAAAAATTTATACGTTGACCGGTTCTTCAGGCCGGTTGATCAGGCTTGCCAGATAACCGGCGCCGAAGCCGTTGTCGATGTTCACAACGGAGATTCCGGCGGCACAGGAGTTGAGCATGGTAAGTAAGGCGGACAGTCCGGAAAAGTTAGCGCCGTAGCCCACACTGGTAGGAACAGCGATCACCGGTTTATCCACCAGTCCGCCCAAAACGCCCGGAAGAGCGCCTTCCATGCCTGCTACGGCTATGATGACACGCCCTCCGCGAATCAGTTCCAGCCGGCTATACAAACGGTGGATGCCGGCAACGCCCACATCAAAGATGCGTTCCACGCGGTTGCCGAACAATTCCGCTGTGACGGCGGCTTCTTCGGCAATGGGAATATCGGCAGTACCGGCAGTGACAATCGAGATGTACGATTTTGTCTGAGGGATGGCTTGCCGCCGGATCACGACAGCACGGGCGGCAGGATGGTATTCTGTTTCCGGATACAGCGATTTTACCCGCGAATACAATTCTTCGGAGGCGCGTGTGGCTAAAATGTTACTGTTTTTGGCATACATCAGCCCGATGATTTGTTCGCACTGGTCGAGGGTTTTACCGGAACAAAAAATAACCTCCGGATAACCGGTTCGTAATTGCCTGTGATTATCCACTTTAGCAAATCCCATTTCGGAAAACGGCAGGTCTTTCAACTGTTCCAAAGCGGCATCCACATTCTGTTTCCCTTGCCGTACGGCTTCGAGTATTTGTCGGATTGATTCTGGCGTCATGGTTTCAGCAATTGAGCCGCATGATTTTTGGTATCTACCTTTTCGACAATATGCTCGATGATTCCTTTTTCGTCAATGACAAAAGTGGTGCGTAATATGCCCATGTAAGTTTTTCCGTAGAGTTTCTTTTCGCCCCATACGCCGTAAAGTTCCGCAATGGCGTGATTACTGTCGGCAATAAGCGGAAACGGCAGGCGGTGCTTGAGAATAAATCCGGTATGCGACCGCTCATTATCCGGACTGACGCCGACAATAGCATACCCTTTATCTTGAAAATCATCGTAAGCGTCCCGCAAACTGCATGCTTCGGCGGTGCATCCGCCGGTATTATCTTTTGGATAAAAATAGAGTACCAATTTTCTTCCCCGAAAATCGTTTAGGGAAATTTCTTTGCCATCCTGTTTGATTCCTTTAAAATCAGGGGCTTTGTCACCAATTGCTAATTTCATCGTTATATGTTTATTTGAAACAACAAAAATAATATATCCTGAAACAGTTCTTTTTTGCTTCAACAGGTAAAAATAATTGTTGTGTCAGATCAACGCTTGGTCGTCCTCGCATCCTGCTCGTCCTTCGCAGTTCGCAACGACAAAATACGACCCTGTTTTACTGACATGACGCTATTTTTAGATTGTCTGAAAAAGCATGAACATCTCGGTCAAATTCCTGCCAGCCGCTTGTAATTGTTGTACCGCCACTGGGCGTTTTCTTCGGCGGCTTTGAACAGGGCGGTTGCCTCGTCGGGGTATTGTTTTTTGAGCGACGAATAACGCACTTCGCTGAGGATGAAATCTTGAAACTTAGTCCAGTCAGGTTCTTTGGAGTCTAATTGGAACGGATTCTGTCCTTGGGCTTCGAGCGTGGGGTTGAAACGGTACATGTGCCAGTATCCGCAAGCTACCGCCAATTTTTCCTGCTCCTGCGACTTGCCCATGCCTGCACGCAATCCGTGGTTGATGCACGGCGCGTAGGCGATGATGAGCGAAGGGCCGTTGTAGGCTTCCGCTTCACGCAAGGCTTTGAGGAATTGCGTCTGATTGGCGCCCATGGCTACCTGCGCTACGTACACATAACCATAGCTCATGGCCATCATTCCGAGATCTTTCTTGCGGACGCGCTTGCCCGAGGCGGCAAATTTGGCAATGGCGCCTGCCGGCGTAGCTTTCGACGCCTGTCCGCCCGTGTTGGAATACACTTCGGTATCAAGTACCAATACGTTGACGTCCTGTCCCGAAGCCAGCACGTGGTCTAAGCCGCCGTAACCGATGTCGTACGCCCAGCCGTCGCCGCCCATGATCCAGACGGATTTTTTCAGCAGATACCGGCGCAGGTCATAGATTTGGCGACAATATTCGCATGAACACTTTTCTAACAGCGGCAGCAGCGCCTCAGTAGCTTTCCGGCTGTCGGCGGCAGTGACGGCAGTTTTCCATGCCGCAAACGCCGTTTTCAGTTCGTCGGAGCAGGCGTCGGCCTGTTCCGCTTCGTTGATCAGGAGGGCGATACGCTCGCGCATTTTTTCTACGCCGGTGGCCATACCCAGGCCAAATTCGGCATTGTCTTCAAAGAGGGAGTTGCCCCATGCCGGGCCTTTGCCTGCCGCATTCACACAATAGGGCGTGGAAGGAGCCGATCCGCTGTAGATGGAGGAACAGCCGGTGGCGTTGGCAATCAACATGCGGTCGCCGAACAGTTGCGACACGAGTTTCACGTAGGGCGTTTCGCCACAGCCGGCGCAAGCTCCGGAAAATTCAAAGAGTGGCTGTGCAAACTGGCTGTTTTTCACGTTTTGGTCTTTCGGCGCCAGCGTGTCTTTATAGCTGATGTTTTCGGAGGTGTAGTCCCAAACGGCTTTTTGGTTCAGTTGCGATTCCAGCGGTTTCATGGCGAGCGCTTTGTTGCCTCTGTTGCCCGGGCACACGTCGGCGCAGTTGCCGCAGCCGGTACAGTCCAGCGGACTTATCTGGATGCGGAAATCCAGCCCTTCGAATGTTTTTTGCGGGATGGCCTGAATGGTAGGCGTTCCGGCGGGAAGTCCCGTTTTTTCTTCCGCATTGATGAGGAACGGACGGATGACAGCATGGGGACACACGTAGGCGCACTGGTTGCATTGGATACAGTTGGCGGGAATCCATTCGGGCACGTTCACGGCGATGCCGCGTTTCTCGTAAGCGGCGGTTCCTTGCGGGAAAGTGCCGTCCTCGCGTCCCGTAAAGGCGCTTACCGGCAGGTCGTCGCCCTGCTGTGCATTGATGGGATCGACCACTTTGCGGATAAATTCGGGACGTTGGGGGTCGACAGGCGTTTCGTCGGCAGCAGGGTCAAGTTTCGACCATGCGGCCTCTACTTCCACCTTGATGACGCTGCCTCCGCGATCCACCGCCGCATTGTTCATGTTTACGATGTCTTCGCCCTTTTTGCCGTAGGATTTTCGGTTGGCGGCCTTCATTTCCTGCACGGCGAGTTCGTAAGGGATGACGCCCGAAATCTTGAAGAACGACGATTGCAGGATGGTGTTGGTGCGGGTGCTGCCCAGCCCTACTTCTTCGGCAATTTTGATAGCGTCGATGATGTAAAACGATATGTCGTTGTCGGCAAGGTATTTTTTGATTTTGTTGGGCAGTCGTTCCGCTGTTCCTGCGGCGTCCCATTTGCTGTTGAGCAGGAAGGTGCCTCCTTTTTGCAGTCCTTTCAGCACGTCGTACTGGCGAAGATAGGGAAACACGTGGCAGGCGACGAAGTCGGGCGTGTTCACCAGATAGGGCGAACGGATGGGCGAATCGCCAAAGCGCAGGTGGGAAATGGTGATGCCGCCTGTCTTCTTCGAGTCGTAGGCGAAGTATGCCTGACAGTATTTGTCGGTAGTTTCGCCGATGATTTTGATGGAATTTTTGTTGGCGCCCACTGTGCCGTCGCCGCCGATGCCGTAAAATTTTGCCTGAAAGACGCTTTTGGGGGTGATATTGATTTCGGGGCGCATGGGCAGCGAGAGGAACGTTACATCGTCCACGATGCCGAGGGTGAAGCCGTTTTTCGGTTCGTTCATTTTCATGTTGTCCGTTACGGACAGGATTTGCGCGGCGGTAGTATCTTTTGACGACAGTCCGTAGCGTCCGCCGATGATCAGGGGAGCGTTTGCCCTTCCGTAGAAGAGGTTTTTCACATCCAGATAGAGCGGTTCTCCGCCTGCGCCCGGTTCTTTCGTGCGGTCGAGTACGGTAATGCGTTTGACGGTAGCGGGCAGCACGTCGAAGAAATATTTTTCCGAGAAGGGGCGATAGAGGTGTACGCTAACCAGCCCCGTTTTTTCACCCTGCGAGGCCAGGTAGTCGATGGTTTCGCGGATAGTGTCGGTAACGGAGCCCATCGCTACGATGATGTTTTCCGCATCGGGAGCGCCGTAGTAGGTGAAGGGATGGTATTCGCGTCCTGTTATTTTCCGGATTTCCCGCATGTACGTCTCCACCATGTCGGGCAGGACGAGGTAGAAGCGGTTGGCGGCTTCGCGCGACTGGAAATAGATGTCGGGGTTTTGCGCTGTTCCCCGTGTGACGGGATGTTCGGGATTCAGGGCGCGGTTGCGGAACTGCTGTATGGCGTCCCGGTCGAGCAGTCCGGCGAGCGCCTCGCTGCTGATGGTTTCTATTTTCTGTATCTCGTGCGAAGTGCGGAATCCGTCGAAAAAATGGAGGAACGGCACGCGCGAGCGGATGGCGGCGAGGTGTGCCACAGCAGACAGATCCATCACCTCCTGCACGCTGCCGGTAGCCAGCATCGCAAAGCCTGTTTGCCGCGTGCTCATCACGTCGCTGTGGTCGCCGAAGATAGACAGCGCCTGGGCGGCAAGGCTTCGCGCCGACACATGAAAAACGCCCGGCAACAGTTCGCCGGAAATCTTGTACATGTTGGGAATCATCAGCAACAACCCTTGCGAGGCGGTAAAGGTAGAGGTCAGCGCACCCGACTGCAACGAGCCGTGTACAGCGCCCGCTGCGCCCGCTTCGCTCTGCATCTCAACTACCCTGACGGTTTCCCCGAACAGGTTTTTCTTCCCTTTGGCCGACCATTCGTCCACATATTCCGCCATAGTCGATGACGGCGTAATCGGGTATATCGCCGCTACTTCACTGAACATATACGCCACATGCGCAGCCGCATAGTTGCCGTCACAGGTTACATACTTTCCTTCTTTTGCCATGTTTTCGATTCTTTAATTATTATTGAAATTAAAGATGCAAAAATATATCTTTTTTTTAAATTATGAATTATGAATTGTGAATTATAGATTATGAAAGGGCTACGCACCTCTCACACCTGCGGCTTTGTGGCCTGTCGGCGTCAATTGGGTAAGACCGGAAGGCCTTTCTGTGTGAAGCGACATTTATTTCTGCCGGATTTTACTAAAGTAAAATATTAATATTACGCATTTTAATGTTTCAAAAATCTTATTTTGCAGTACATTAAATATTAAAACTTATATCATATAAAAACAGGTCAGTATATTGCGCTCCATTTTTGTTGCAATTAATTAATCATAAGTGTATCTACCTGAAAACAGGTAAAAAAACGAAAACCCTATTTAAAACCCACATCCATATTATTGGATACAAGCCATATACGAAAGTAAAATCCGTTCTGCCACTATACGGCACGATGGAACATCAGCGGTACGGACATCACTTGCGTCTGTCCGGCAGGCAGGGCGGAAGGACTGCCGACGTCCGCGACGTCGAAACGGACAATCGGAGATTTATCCCTGTTGTCCGTTTTCAATATCAGAACATTTAACATTAATTATGATTTTTGACGGATCAATCCACAGTAAAATCAAGTATCTTTGTATGTCAGTTTATCATAATAAGTATGAAAGTAAAAAATATCATTATCATTGTGTTAGTGCTTGCCATTGGCGGAGCGGTTTTGTACAAGGTCGTCGGAGCGTCGGCGCAAAATAAGAGCGCCGCTTATGCGCGGTCTGCCGTATCGGTCAATTTGCAGGTGATGAAGCCGGAACAGTTCACGGAAACGATTCCTGTTGTCGGTTCGGTGGAGGCCAATGAAGAAGTCATTTTGAAAAGCGAGGTCTCCGGAAAGATTACAGGTATTCATTTTAGCGAAGGGACACTGGTCACAGAGGGTACCTTGTTGATTAAGGTCTATGACGACGATTTGCAGGCGCAGTTATTGAAAGCCCGCGCCAATTTGAAGCTCGCCGAGGATGTAGAAGCGCGTCAGCGGCAATTGCTGGACAAGGAGGCGATCAGTCGTCAGGAATACGATGTCGCTTATGCCAATCTGCAATCTGCTCAGGCGGATATCGCTCTGTTGGAATCGCAAATTTCGAAAACCGAAATCACGGCTCCTTTCGACGGAAAAATCGGCTTTCGTAAAGTGTCGCCGGGCGAATACATCACGCCCGGAACGGATATTGCGACATTGGTAAACGACAATCCCGCCAAAATACAGTTTTCCGTGCCGGAGAAATATGCGGGCGTCATCGGTAAAAATTCCATTATCAAATATTCGCTGGAAGGGATGCTTAACGAACGAACGGCAACGGTTTATGCCGTAGAACCGACCATCGACGTTTCTACGCGCACATTGCAGATGAAAGTACTGACGCCCAACAACGACTACGCTTTAACGCCGGGGGCCTTCGTCCGGATCAATGTGCAGATCAATGCCAAGAAAAACGTCCTGATGGTTCCCTCCGATGTTATACTGTCCGAATCCGTAGGGCAAAAAATTTATATCTATCGTGGCGGAAAGGTGGAATCGGTGGTGGTGAAAACAGGCACGCGCACCAATGACCGTGTGGAAATCCTGAGCGGACTTAGCGCCGGCGATTCCCTCATTACCACCGGTTTGATGCAAATCACGCCGCGCTCGATGGTCATACCGGCAAAAATTGTTGAATAATCCGCTGTTAAAGCAAGCGTTTTTTATTGTGTTGTCTCTTTCCTTCGTTTTATTTCGTCGCGTATTCGGGAGGCTTGTTCGTAATCTTCCCTGTTAATGGATTCTTTCAAAAGTAATTCCAGTTCGGTAGCGTTTTTTGAGGTTAGCGTTTCTTTTTTATCGGATTTTTTCTGCGGCACGTGCTGCGGGTCATTGGAGAAAACAATGCCTGCTCGCTGTATAATGTCTTCGGCAGTATAAATCGGACACTGGAACCTCAATGCCAAGGCAATAGCGTCGGAAGTGCGGGCGTCAAACTCTTCTTGCCGTAATCCGTTGTTACAGATTAGTTTAGAATAGAAAACACCTTCTTCCAAACGAAATATGTTCACTTCTTCTACAATAATGTTGTAGGTAGCGGCAAAATCAAAGAATAAATCATGTGTGAGCGGTCGGGGAGGTTTCAGACCTTCCAGTTGAATGGCAATGGCTTGTGCCTCAAACCCGCCGATAATGATAGGGATACGCCTGTTCCCATTCTCTTCTCCCAATATCAACGCATACGCACCGGTTTGTGTTTGGCTGTACGAAATACCCAATACATTAAGATATACTTTATTCATCTACGCCGTTCGTCTTTAGATCTATGGTTTTGAAAGTACAAAGTTAGCATAAAATCTTTGATTACACACAAACGGATAAAAATTAGGGAGAGTGGTTCAATCTCGGTACGTTTACGAATAGCATCTAAATCCGATAATTTTCGTATATTTGAGAATGATGATAAACATAATCAAACAAGTATGAAAACATCAGGTTTAGATGTGTACAAAGACAGGGCTAATTCTTTTTTTGAGGTGCTATTGATTCTTTTGCGTACATTTGTCAAATAGAAAAAAGCAAGAAGAATGATGGGATGCAAAAATTAACACGACCATCCATAGAAAGATTATATTGGGCAATAAGCATCATGCTTGTTCCGACGCATATTTAGGAACATTTTGACATATTGGGATGCGCACGAGTACGCAGACTGCTGTGCGGCTCCCTGTGCAGTCCGCAGTCGTCTATGTCCATTTGCAGGGCTGGTTTTCATCGACAAATACATGGGTTTCGACAGCCTCTAACAATAATTAACAAAAAAAACTTGCAAAATGATTTTTCACAGTATACATTTGTGACGTCAAATTTTAGCCCCGTCAAATGTAAATGACTTTCGATCCTTAATGAAAAGCCTCCGAAATGGATTTTTAGACG
>JAIRLS010000335.1 GCA_031259205.1 Bacteroidales bacterium
CCAAAATGGAACGCCGACAACTTCAAAGCGCCTTTCACGGCGGCGGAAGGGTGGGGGAGCTACTCGCAGCGGCAGTCGGGTAACGCAATGGAGTGCGTCCTCGAATCCAAACACGGGCAAGTACAGTTAAGCAGTTTTTCGGTGGACGCACCCAAAAGCAGGAAAGCCAAAAAGGTAACTGTCGCGCTTGGCGGGCAGACTGTTCCTGCAAAATGGGAGCAGAAAGGCGCGAATGTGCTGGTTTCGCTGCAAAACCGTGTAATTGTCAAAGCCGGAGAGCGGTTTGTAGCGGAGTTTCAGGTTTAGGCTGTAATTATCGGGACAGCCGCAAAAGAAAAAAATTGCAGGATGCAATGGGAAGAAGTAAAGGGAAGGATATACTTTAATGCGTAAAACGGGCTTGAACTTATCCAAAATGATAAGCCTGCGTAACCTGAGTTATGAAAGTTCCGTTCCTGCCGGACAATCACAGAGCCGGTAAAACGAATGATCGCATCTCGTAAAATTATGTCGCTCAAAGGCGTAAAACGCCGTTCGGTGGTAGCGGCCGGCAACGAAGAACGACATTTGTTATATTTTTTTTGAATTGTCCATTGCGCATAAAAAAAAAAGTTCTACCTTTGCAGCCCGTTTTCAAGTAGATGTTACGTAGCTTGAGAGCAGGACAAAAGGGCAAAGCTTCCTACTGTCCGATGTCCGCAGTGAATATTAATAATAATAATAGTATGGCAAAAGAAGTTGCTGGATTAATTAAATTGCAAATCAAGGGCGGCGCTGCCAATCCATCGCCCCCCGTAGGACCTGCTTTAGGTTCGAAAGGGGTGAATATTATGGATTTTTGCAAACAGTTCAACGCCCGTACGCAAACGATGGCGGGGAAGGTAGTTCCTGTGGTGATAACCGTTTATTCGGATAAGTCATTTGAATTTATTACCAAAACCCCTCCGGTGCCTGTTCAATTAATTGAAGCATCCAAGGTAAAAGGCGGTTCGCCAGAGCCTAACCGCAAAAAGGTAGGCTCGGTGAGTTGGCAAACGATCGAAGAGATTGCCAAAGACAAAATGCAAGACATGAACGCTTTTACATTGGACGCCGCCATGAGAATGGTTGCCGGAACTGCCAGAAGCATGGGACTATCCATCACCGGAGAAGCCCCTTTCAAATAATCAAAAAAGTTGACAGAAAAAAATGGCAAGACTTACAAAAAACAGAAAGTTAGTTTTACAAAAGATTGACCCTGCCAAGACATACGAATTGTCGGAAGCTGCCGCCTTGTTGAAAGACATCACCACGCAGAAGTTCGATGCATCAGTCGATATTGACGTGCGGTTGGGCATTGACCCCCGCAAATCGAACCAGATGGTGCGCGGTGTCGTATCGTTACCTCATGGTACCGGTAAGCAAGTCCGTGTATTAGTGCTTTGTCCTCCCGAAAAAGAAGCCGAAGCGAAAGATTCGGGCGCCGATTACGTGGGATTAGACGAATACATCGAAAAAATCAAAGGCGGATGGACCGACGTGGATGTCATCATTACCATGCCGGCCGTGATGGGAAAGATAGGCGCACTGGGGCGTGTACTCGGTCCTCGCGGATTGATGCCCAACCCCAAAAGCGGTACCGTCACCATGGAAGTCGGCAAAGCAGTATCCGAAGTAAAGCAGGGCAAGATTGATTTTAAAGTCGACAAATTTGGTATCGTGCACACTTCAATTGGCAAAGTGTCCTTTTCGCCCGACAAGATCATTGATAATGCAAAAGAATTTATGAGCACTATCCATAAACTGAAACCGGCAGCCGCCAAGGGAACATACGTGAAAAGCGTCTATCTTTCCACCACCATGAGCCCGGCGTTGAAAATCAACACTAAAACCATTGAAGACTAACTGTTAAACTAAAATACGTAAGCAATCAATCATGAAGAAAGAAGAAAAAAGACAGATTATTGATGGCCTGGTAGCGCAGCTTAACAGTTTTCCGCATATCTATATTACGGATATATCCGGATTAAACGCAGCCGATACCGGTGCATTGCGCCGTTTGTGTTTCGACAGAGGCGTCAAATTGGTGGTCGCCAAGAACACCCTTTTGAAAAAAGCGCTGGAACAAGCCGACGGGCAATACGAAGAACTCTACGAGGTATTGAAAACCTCCACGTCTGTGATGTTCTCCAACGAGAGCAGCACCCCCGCAAAACTGATCAGGGAATTTCGCAAATCGCATAACCGCCCCACACTGAAAGCGGCTTATGTGGAGGAATCATCCTACGTAGGCGAAAACCAACTGGAAGTTTTGGCTACCATCAAGTCGAAAAACGAGTTAATCGGCGATATCGTGCTGCTGTTGCAGTCGCCCGCCAAAAACGTGGTTTCGGCTTTGCAATCGGGCAAAAATCTCCTTGCCGGATTGGTAAAAACATTATCGGAGAGAGAATAAATAGTAATTAATTTAAAAAAATCATAAAAAAATGGCAGATATTAAAGCATTAGCAGAACAATTGGTGAACCTGACCGTTAAAGAGGTCAATGAATTGGCGCAAGTCCTGAAGGACGAATACGGTATCGAACCGGCGGCAGCGGTGGCAGTAGCAGCGCCGGCAGCAGCCGGCAGCGATGCGCCGGAAGCAGCGGAAAAAACATCTTTCGATGTAGTCCTCAAATCTCCGGGCGGAGCCAAATTGCAAATCGTCAAACTGGTGAAGGAATTAACCGGTCTCGGACTGAAAGAAGCCAAAGAATTGGTAGACGCAGCCCCCAAGCCCGTGAAGGAAGGCGTTTCCAAGGAAGAAGCCGAATCCGTCAAAGCACAGTTGGAAGAAGCAGGCGCCGAAGTAGAGTTGAAATAAACCCTGCCAAGGTCAAAACCAGGATAAAGAAGCTGTCGAAAAACAGCTTCTTTTTTTATCCTCATCAACGTCGCAAACAGCGCACAAAAACGCCCTGTCTGTGGCGTGAGGAGTATAATCACAGAGCGGCACAGCGTACCGGTAATAAAAGCGTTATCCCGCAAACGGTCGCGCAGAAGGGGAAATTATTATCGCCGCGTAGGTTTCCATCCCGGTTTCCAGCGTTTTGCGCCGTTGGCTTTGCCCAACCCGAAGGTGATTTTCAGTTTTACTCCTGCGGACAGTAGCGTTGCTTTTTCGGTGATGTAAACGAGGCGGTTGTCGTTAGCGTATTTTGCCGTGAGAATGCTGTTGGGGCGGAAGGCTTCCGAGCGTCCGGCGTTGTATTCTGCCAGCCGATGGATGTCGTATTCCACCAGCCGGTTGCTTTTCCTGTTGCGCAGCATGTTGTCTACTCCATAATCGCAGTAAATGCCGCCGTAGAGAAACAAGCCTTCTTCAAGCCGCCATTTCATTCCGGTTTCAATAGAAGCCAGCACAACGATTTTAAAGTGAAGTTTGCCGTCGCCGTTGCCTGAAAAGCGTCCGAAGCCGGCAAATGTCTGTTCTTCATACGTCCACTGTTCCTTTTCGTAGTATCCGGAAGTGGTCAGGGAGGAAGATACGCGGTAAGCGGATTTCAACGGGAAACAAACTTTTGTTCCTCCCATGCAGTACCATCCGTAATTTTTGCCGAACATGTTTTCATATTGCAGCAGGAACGGTATTTGCAGCATGACGACGGTTTGGTTTTCGCTGTTGTTTACCACCTTGCTGCGAAATTCAAAGGACGCGCCGTCCGCGTCGATGGCTTTGTAACGGTCTTCCAGGGTAATATTTTCCGTACGTGCGGAGAATTGCGACAGTTCTATTCCCGTCACCACTCCCCAGTTTTTGTAGTAATACCAAGTATATCCGATTCCCAGCAGTCCGCCCGTGCCTTCGGAGCGCACGCCTGTCGAGGGGGTGTACCGCAGCGTGGACAAGCCACCTGCCCCGTAAACCGAAAATTCGTGTTCCGGCTGCTGCGCTACGGCAACAGCGCTGATCAACAAAAAGCATCCCTGCAAAACTTTTCCGGACAATCCCGACCGGTGTATGTTCAAATATTTCAGCATATCTGTTTCTTATTCCACGGTTACTTTCAATTCTTTACGAAATTCTCCGTCCTTCGACAGGAAGACGTACAGGTATACTCCCTGCGTGTTGGGCGCTTGCAGAATAGTGACGACGCCCGTTACGCGAACACGATCCACCGGCGCACCGGTGAGGGTGTATACGCAGATCTCCGCTTTGTCCAGCAATGTCTGGTCTACTTCGGCGAGCAACGAGAGCTGTGCGCCGGGTCTTACCGGATTGGGATAGATGCGGATGACGCCGCTGTGCAACGCCGGTATATGCTCGCACGTGCGAACTGTTTCGCCGGTTTTGGCGGTCGCTTCCACGTAGTAAACGTCGTCCGGGCTGAGTTGTGCGCCGTCGTTGCTTACGGTGTAGCTGCGACTGTCGTCCTTGAACATGACAAAGTCCGCGTCGGCGGGCGTTCTGCGAAACCAGCGGTAAGACTCAAATTCCAGGCCTGCGGCGGCGGGCAGAATGGTCATCGTGTTGTTCCAGCGGGTGACCACCAAATCGTTGAACGGGAAACGTTTTTCCACGTTCACCACATAAACGGTGTCCAAGTCGCCCGACACGGCTTTTATCAGGACGGTACGCAACTGCGGGCGTTTCATGTGCAGGGTGAATCGCCGGTGAGGTTCGACGCCGGTGTAGCCTGTTCCTGTGGTGTCGATTTCCAGCGATACATGCGCGGGAGCGTGTATCGAAACCGTTATTTTTTCCTCTTCGTCGCTGCACCCCATGTCCACATATATCCAGGGCAAATCGAAACGGGGCGCAATGTCGTTTTCGTCATTGACGGTGATATGGTCTATTTCCGGCGGGCTGAAAATAATCCAGAAGTCGGCCGTGGCGGAACCGTCGTAGTTGCCTTTTCCTGTGATGGATATCTGCGCAATACCCACCGCGCTGTTGTTTGCATAGCCTGTTATTTCATAATCCCTGTCCAGCATCAGGGGCGCGTTGCGGTCGATGACGGTGTCCGTCACGGTGGGCAGCGGCTCTATGGGCGGCGTCTGGGTATTGAAGATTTGCGTGACGACGCGGATGACCACCGACAGGTCGTTGATGTGCTTGGGAAAGATGGTCGCATCGGTAAGCGCTTCCTCCGGAATGACGTAATTGCCGCCGTCCGCGCCGCCAAGCCCTTCGCGGTCGGAAGTCACGATGACGGTCTTGTTAGCGCCGGCGTTGGGGGTTTTAAACTCCGCCGTCAGCGAAGGAACGCCGGAAAAGTTGACAAGGTCTCCGGGGATAATGCCGGTTTCGTCGATGCGGCACACGGCCGACACGTTGCCGTCGTAGATCTTGTTGTCGGCAAGGATGCTCAACGGTCGTTGCAGGACGGCGACCTTGCTGCCGTCGTATATGATCTCGTAATCGCCGGTTACTTCATTGCCGCCTTCGTCCTTGATGACGATGTTGTCCCACTTCACGTCGTACTCGCCGACTTTGGGGTTACCGCTGGAGCTGAGGTCGCTCGCATCGGCGTTCAGGACGGGGTCGCCGGTGATGGTATGTCCCGCGCTTAAGCCGTTTCCGTAGTCGAAAGCAAGGGTGTCGCCGTAGAGAATATCCGGATTGCCGTTTTTATTGACAGGCGTGAGGTACAATTTCCGTTTGACGACCGTTTCGTATACCGGATACGAGGGCGCTTGCCGTCCGCCCCAAGCGACAAATGCCAGCGTGTCGCCTGTCTGCACGTTCACTGCGTATGCCGCCGTGAGGGCGGTCGGCTGCACGGCTTGCAGGCGTTGTAATCCGCTTTCCCTGCAAAGGTATATCACCACGCTGTCGGCAAGCGTCTGCAAGTCGAGGCTCACGCTGTCGCGATACACGTAGCGGGGATATGCCGGCGCATTCTGGTAACGCAGGAAGGGATAGCTTTTTTGCCCGTCGCGAATCGTCCAGACGGCGTTGAAATCGCGCGGCAATACGGGGGAAGCGCCGGTATAGGCAGCCTGCGTCCTGATGTCGTTCAATGATATATCGGTGGCGTCGCTGCTCGCCGGCAGGCGGCTGTCGGCATAGTTGCCGCTGAAAGTTCCGCTGCCGCTGCCGGCAATCCGGCGAACGGCGGAGCCTGTCAGCGTGTCCTGCGCCGCCAGGGAACGGTAAATTCCTGCCTGCGAAGCGATCTCCCCGGCCAGTCCGCCTACCGTTCCGGCGGAAACAACCCGTCCTGCGGCGTAACTGCTGTCGATACGGGAAAGGCCTTCCAGATGGCCGGCCAAACCGCCGGTGAAGGAAGCAGGGCTACTTCCGTTGTTGCGTATCCATGCGAAGTTATAACTGTTGACGATGGTCAGTGCGCCGTATCCTGCCAATCCGCCGGTATATACGCCTTTCGCCGTCACCCAGCCGCTGTTGTGGGCGGAGATGATGCGGGCGTTTCCGCTGCTGCTGCCGAGCAATCCTCCCGTATGGGCGTTGCTGTGTACGGTAGTTACCGGCGCGTTGTTGCTGCATGCGCGGATGACGACGTTGCCTGAGGCTTGTCCTGCCACCGCGCCGGCATATTCCGCAGAACTGTCGCCCGTGATGCTGCCGCCCGTGATGTGCAGGCTGTCTACCAGCGCCCCGTCGCCCAGCACGCCGAACAAACCGACGGAAATGAGATTACTGTTGATGCGCAGGTTAATGAGTTTGTGCCCGCCTCCGTGCAACTTGCCTTGAAATGGGCTTATGTTGTCGCCTGCGGGCGTCCAGTCACATTCCATGTCGACGTCGTTCATCAGGCGAAAATGCAGGTGGGCAAAGGCGGCGCCCGTGTAGCCTTTCATTCGTTCCAGATCGGAGCGGCGCCATATCTCATAAGGTTCGTCCTTTGTTCCCTTGCCGTAAAAGGGCTTTACCGTTCCGCTTACGGGATACGAAGCCGCTTTCCCCTTTTCATAAACGGTAAGGTTGAGGGTGTCGCCGGTTTTCAGCCCTGCGACGACGCTGTCGCCACAAGGGATGGAAACGAGGATGTAGTTGTCTACCGGTTTCTTTCGGCTGAAATCTTCCTCTACGGTTTTTATCCTTTCCCGCCACCGTCCTTTGGTAACGACGATGCTGTCGATACGCGCCGGATCGTCCATGTCTAATTTCGCTTCGCCGTAGGCCATGTCCGTGATGTATGCCGGCGCACTCTGGTATTGCAGGTAGGGATAGCTTTTTTGCGCAGTGCGGAT
>JAIRLS010000348.1 GCA_031259205.1 Bacteroidales bacterium
CTTATTACAAAATAGTTACGTTAATTAACGGGGCAAGTTGGGTTAAGCCCTAACACAGGCATCAAAAATGATAAGCCTTGTGTAACATGAATTACTAAAAGAGGTGGCCTTCCGGCAGGCCGCCCGGTCAGGTCAAAACAGCGTTCCGTACACGGCGTTTTCTTCTACGCCCAATATTTTGCCCAGGTTTACGTACCATAGATAACCTTCCACACGGCTGTATCCCATGCGGGTGAGTTGCCTCATGTAGTTCCGCACCTGTGCGCGGTGTTCTGCAAGTTCCTTTTCGCCGAATTTGTAATCCACCACCTGTACTTTTCCGTTGTCGAAGATGATGCGGTCGGGGCGCAGGGTTTTACCGTCGGGCAGCAATATTTCCGCTTCCGTTTTTACCGACACGTTCGAGGAAAACCATTTATTTACGCCGGGTAAATTTTCAATGGTACGGCGCACCATTTCCATTAAGCGCGTTTTTTCCGATTCCGGCAATTTCCCTTCGCAGATCATCAAGTTCAGCGTCCGGTTCAAATCGTCGGTGGTGACGATCTTTCGGAAAACCTCATGCAGCAGTTTTCCTTTGTCCATTGGCGTGGAGGAGTGGGGAGCAAAATAGCGGCTGTTGCGGGTGATA
The DNA here is from genome assembly GCA_031259205.1 of Bacteroidales bacterium. Classification (GTDB taxonomy): domain Bacteria; phylum Bacteroidota; class Bacteroidia; order Bacteroidales; family UBA4181; genus JAIRLS01. The sequence goes on from JAIRLS010000348.1 coordinate 632, forward strand.
TGCGGCACATAGTCCCATGTGTGTTCGGGCGGAATCAGTTCCAAAACGGAGCTTGTTCCCGAAAGACCGGCAGGTGCAGGCAGTTCGGTTAGCCGTCCCATTTCAAAGGAGAGCCGGTCGGCCTGCCAGTAGTCTTCCAGCCGGATATAGCCCTTGTCGGTGGCGTCGCGGACTACCGGTTGCAGAAAAACGTTGCACAGCAGGTCGCCGGTAGTGGCGAATTTGTTTTGCCGCATTTCGGTGAATACCGTCAGCGTTCTTTTGGCTCTTGTAAAGGCTACGTAGAGCAAGTTAAGATTGTCGATGTACGACATCATTTTCTCCTGAAGGTATTCTTTTCTGAAAACAGTATTTCCGAGCATTGTTTCAAACTTTAGCGGCAACAAGTCGATGTGTTGTTCCGGGTCGGGAGAAGAAAAGTCGCCGGTAGGGGTACACCAGAGGATTTTGCCGGCTTTGTTCAGTTCCCAGTTGCAAAAGGGAATCAGTACCGCTTCAAATTCCAGTCCTTTGGCTTTGTGGATGGTGATCAGCCGGATAGCGTCCTGTCCGGCAGGCATGGCAATATATTGCCCGTGTCGGTGTTCTTCCCACCAGTCGAGAAAGGAACGCAGATCGGTGGATTCGCGCCGCGTGTAATGCAGCAGGATGTCTTTAAATGCTTGAAGAAAGGGCATTTGTGTTGCATCTCGGTAAAGCTGACAGTCCTGAATAAGTTTTTCGGCAAGTTCGTACACGGGTAATTGTTGCCACTGTTGCAGCCTGTCGGGGGAAGACGCTGTAATATCCGGTATGTGCGTGTTGTCCGTATGATTTTGACATTCGTACCGGAGAAGACTTCGGTTGACGGCGTCGTCGGGGTCGATGATGAAGTGCATGGCGGCTGTCAGCCGGCGCACCGACGAGGCATGGCATACGAGCAGCGACTCGTTGGACATTACGTCGTATTGATAGCCGGAATCGGGATGCTCGCGCCTGTATTCCAGCAGGGTGGCAGCAATGTCCTGCGCTTCCGCGTTGGTGCGTACCAGAATGGTGATGTCTGCCGGACGATAGCCCTTGTCCTGCAATCGTTCTATCTCGCGAGGCAACTGTTCCAGCGCTTTGCATCTCCAGTCTTGCCCGTCCTGTTCGTTTTCAATCATGCTTATTTTGACATATCCTTCGAAAGCGCCGGTTTTTCCTTCCGGAACGTACTGGTAGCAGTCGCTGTAAGCCTGCATGATGTCCTCCGCGAGGCTGTAGTCTGTTTCCGGCAATTCCGTTTCCTGCATGAAAGCCTGACATATATGCAGGACTGCATCACGAAAAAAAGCGTTGTTGAAACGGATCACTTCGGGCGTGCTCCGCCAGTTGACGTTGAGCGACCGTTTCACAGCCGAACCCGCTCCCATGGCGGCGGTAATTTCGCTTTCCACTTTTCTCGACAGGATTTTCCAGTCGGTGTTGCGCCACCTGTAAATGGATTGCTTTACGTCGCCTACCACCCAGTCGGTATTGCCGGAGGAAAGGCTGTTAATGATGAGCGGGCGGAAATTGTCCCATTGTACGGCAGAAGTATCCTGAAATTCATCTATCATGAAATGCCGGTAAAAATTTCCTACCCGTTCGTAGATAAAAGGAGCGTCGGCATCGTCAATAATGGCTTTCAGGAATCCGGACGCCTCGGAAATCAGGAAGAGATTTTGGTTGCGGGTATATTCCTGTACGTGGTTTTTCAAGTCGGAAAGGACGCCCAACATGTTTAGCTGCTTCAGGATGAGCGAGGCAGTAGTGATGTTGACACTCATTGTCGTCTGAAAATCGGTGGTTTGAGAGAGGATTCCGTTCAGTCCGTCGTCGAAAGCCAGACGGATATCGGTGGCTCTTGACGATTTGCCGGCATACCAGTTGTCGATATGGTCAACGGCATTGAGGATGGTTTTGGAAGGTTTGACGTTTCTGCCTTCCGCCAGATGCTGAAAATAGGCGCCTACGCCTTTTGTTTTCCCCTTGAAATCGTCGGGCGAAAGAGCGTATCTGTACATGATTTCCGTGGCTTTCCTTCCGAATGTGCGTAATTGTTGCCGGTAGTCGTCCAGCATTTTTTCCAGTTTCCGGCGGAAAGGGGCGATGCGTTCTTTGTCGGTGATTCGGTTCAGTATCCGGCTGTCTATCAGTTTGAGGTCTTCGGCAAAAATTTCATTTCCCATCCGGTGCATGTCAAGCCGGAAATCCCATGATTTGCCTTCTTCGATTTTGCGTTCTGTCCACTCTATCAGCCAATCTTTCAGGTAATCGCCATCGTTGAGATGGTCCATCATCAGGTCGATGCTTTCGTCCAGCACGGCGGTCTGGTCCAGTTCCACGCTGTAGGAAGCCGGAAGCCCCATTTCACAAGCAAAAGCTCTGATGACCCTTTGGAAGAAACTGTCGATGGTGTAAACCGAGAAATGGGAATAGTCGTGCAGCAAATGCGCCAGCGCACGCGCGGCAATGTCGGGAATCCCGTCCGGGGCTAATCCTGTTTCCGCCGCTAATTCGTTGAGGTAACGTTCGTCTTCACGGCAGTTGAGGCGGTACAAATCCCTTACGATGCGCAATTTCATCTCTTCGGTAGCCTTATTGGTGAAGGTGACGGCAAGAATACGGCGATGTCCGTCATATTCTTTCAATAACAGTTTGATATATTCCTTGCTGACGGTATAGGTTTTGCCCGATCCCGCCGATGCACCGTATATGATAAGTTTTCCGTCCGTCAAAGCGTTCCGCATATAATAAAGATAAGGCTTGCAACGATTATGTAACCGACTTCAAGCAGGATAGCGTGAAAAAAAGTCTTTGCCTCGTCAAACCGGAAATTTAATACTCCAATAGTACACGACACCATGCAGACAAGGACAAAAACGGAAAGAGTCACTTCCAACTGTGTCAGAATAAAAAGGATAAGGCCATAAACAGTGGTGGCCGCTACTTGTATCGACATCGCCCCAACGCCGCCCACGGCCGTTTTGGGGGTTACTTTGAAGACTCGCGCCCACGCCGCAGGGAACAGAACTGTGCGCCACAGCCCCCCCAATCCGCAGACCGTCGCCACCGCTGTTGCAAACCATCCCCAATCAATGATAAAGAAGGAAATCATTATGATTTGTAAAATTACAAATACGAAAATACAAAGTTACACGAAACTTTTGAATTACACACAGACGAATACATTAAAAAGAGATAGAGGAAATTATGCGGAAATGCACAAAAAGAATAGACGGTGCGCATCTCACATACTTTTCGGAAAACTCGTCCGGACATTTCCGTTTGTTCTAACGTCCGGCGTTGATGAGTATTTCCGCTTGCTTCTATCCCAGCAGGATTTTTGTTTTCATGATTTTCTGCGACGATTTGGAGAGGTTCTCTTCATCCTCCATGAAACGCTTGATTTTTCGGATGGCGTCCTCAAATCCGGGAATCTGCACTTTTTCGAAAAGATTGACCTTTTGCGTGGTTTTTTTGCGGGCATGTTCCAGCAGGTCTGTTTTCATGCGGCAGAACTCATACGCTACGCCTGTCCGCGCCAGCGATTGCAGCAGACGGATCCCCTCGGGATACCATTTGGGGCTGTTGAACAGGCTGTACGGTTGCACGGCAAACAACACGTCCTCCAACACCGGAATACGGATACCGGCTATTTTTACCGTCGATAGACGCACATCCCGTACCGACACCAATGAGCAGTCGAACTCATTCCACAATGCCGACATCTTCTCATAAGCCGCCATCTCTGCTTCCAACTGCTCATGCAAGCGCAATGCCTCGTCCTTTGACCGCTTCACTTCCATCCTGAGAGCGCTTTCCTTGTTTTTAACGGTCGGCAGAGAACGTTGCCGCATCTTCAACTGTTTCTCAATGACTTGCAAAGAGGTTTTGTTATACTGAAAACGTATTGACATAACGCTTCTTTAATTTAAAAAGAAATTAACATACAAAAATACAAACAAATATCGAAAAAACAAACTTCAGCGAAAAAAGGGTTTTTTAACCACGAAGTCGCAGAAGCGGCGAAATATATTTCGCCCACACAAAGTAAAAAAAAACTTCGTGAAACTTCGTGCCCTTTGTGGTTAAAAAAAACACAACGATATTTACGGTGCGACCGGCCTGACTAATTCGCCCGACACATTGCCCGACCGGAATTGCGCATGATAGCGTCCGTTATGGGTCTCTACCACCTCAAAGGAGGTTAAAACTATTTCCTCTTCGCTTCCTTCCGGAGAAGAAAGGATGAGTTTTGCATTAGTTTTTACTCCTTTTTCGGTTCCCCCGCTCCAAGTCAACAGATACCATTGACCTGTTGCGGGGTTGTAAAATTCAACTTCCGTTTCGGGTGCAGATGTTGTCCGCACCCTCCAGTCCACGTTCCCCAGCGACAGCTTGAAGCTGTTCCAAGAGAACGATGATTTCACATCTACCGTTGCTTTTTCGGAGGTGGCCGATCCTCCTTCATTGCTTACCGTGCAGTGAAATTCGCCGGCGTCGCTCAATTTATTGATTTTGACGCTGAGGTTTGCCGTGGCTGCTTCGGAAAGGGGACTGCCGTTTTTGTACCACTGGTAGATTAAACGGCTACCCGTAGCCGCCACGCTAAAGGTGGCGGTTTCTCCGAGAACGACTTCCGAAGAGGCGGGACTCGCGGTGATCACCGGTTTCTCGACTTTGGACGGCGCAGGGTCGGGAGCAGGATCGTCTTTTTTACATCCTGCCGTTTGCAGGACAAGTGCGCACATCGTGAGATATAAAAACTTTTTCATCTTTCGTTGGTCTTTAATTTATTTTTTTACCCAGGCTTCAAGGATGACGTTTGTGCTTGCTGCCCGGAGATGATACATACGGTTGCCTTCGATGGTAAATTCCCAGCGGGCGGCGTCTGTACCGTCAATTTGAAGGGTGAAGGTTTCTCCTTCCGCTGCGCCCGCTACCCATACTTTTACGGTGTTGTCCGTAACGGAATAATCGAGGTAAATGTGATTACGAGTTGCGGTTTTATACGTCGCCGTTACAGTTACTGCGTTAGCAGGCATTGTGAACGTTGTGCTGGAAGAATTCTCATCAAGGAAAGTTCCCCCGTTGTTAGTCGTCCACTTGTCAAATATTTGCCCACTTGGAGCTGCATTAGCAGAAATAGTGACTTGAGTATTGGCTGCATAATTTCCGCTACCGCTACCACTTACAACAGTAAGGGCGTACTGTGTTGGCTGAATAACTACTTCAAAATCAAAGTAAGTAGCAGGATTTGCACCATCATCTATAAGATAACTATACTCACCACTCGTAGTAATGGTATACAAAGATTGTCCTTGACTTATGGGATTTCCCCAGCTGCCATTGGTTTTTTTGTACAGCTTTGTATTACCTCCACCACTTACGAAGAACGGACTCCCCACAGTCAACATCACAGAACTACTCGCCGTAAAGACAATATTTCCCTGACCATTTTTGTGATCAGAGAGATGTCCCGAATTATTGCCGTCGATTTCTACGAGCGGGTCATCGATGAACCGCACCTGATACGTTTCCACTTTTACTCCTTGACCACTATTATTAAACACTACTGACCGACTAAAAATTCAGTGATAAAAAGGGCGGCCATTGTAGGTCGCCCAAAAGTTGTAATTTTGCTGTCGTAAACACAAAAAAATACAACGATGGGCAAAGATAGCAAAAAACATTTAGTCGGTCAGCCGGTATTCAAACAAATAATAGAAATGCTCCTCAAAGAAGCCTTTGAGTTGTTGGTAAGGAAGAAGGGGAGTGACAGATATTACAAGTCATTCAGTTCATGGGATGAACCGGTAACCTTGTTGTTCGGGATATTTTCGT
>JAIRLS010000010.1 GCA_031259205.1 Bacteroidales bacterium
TTTATTTGATATACGAAAATTTATTGCACTTTTTTTGTGTGATTTTACGTTTTATAGGAGTTCCCATTATTGAACAGGGCAAACGCATGAAAAATTATCTTTGCGTCATGAAATCGATACAGGAATATATATCAGAGGTAGAAGATTTTCGGATAGAGAAAAAGTGTTTACACAAGTTATCCGATATTTTATTGATCGGTTTCTTTACTTATTTGAGTAACGGGAAAGATTATGAAGACATGGTTTTGTTTGCCAAAAGCCATAAAGATTTTTTAAGGCCGTATGCAGAATTACCCAACGGGATTCCCTCTCACGACACGTTCCGCCGGGTATTTTCTGCGTGGGTGTCGGAAAACCGCCTGTGTGTCGGACAAAAGAAAATGGAAGACAAGAGTAATGAAATAACAGCCATCCCATGAAAATCTTTCTACCTCGAGAAAACTTGCCTTGCAAATTATCAGGGAACAATCCGATAAGCTAAGTTTGAAGAAACGAAGGCTAAAGGCAGAATATGACTTGGAATATCTCAAGAATTTGATTACTTAAATTTTCGTGCGTTTGCCCCAGGGCATGATGTGCAAAGTGTAATTTTTTATTGAAAAAGCATTACCTTTGCATTTTTTTTGAAGTCAGACTGAAAATGAAATTCGTCATAGAAGTAGCCGGGGAAAAGCATTGCCGGTATGCGGAAGAGATCTGCATGGAGATGGACGCCTCCGCCAAGGTGAGAGGTACAGGGATAGCCAAACGTTCACCCGAATACGTGAAAGGAAAGATGAGGGAAGGAAAAGCGGTGATCGCTCTGGATGAACGGCAGCAATTTGCAGGATTTTCGTATATCGAATCATGGAGCCATGAACATTTTGTGGCCAATTCGGGGTTGATTGTCAATCCGGAATATCGGAAAAGCGGACTGGCTCGGCAAATCAAAAAGAAAATATTTGAACTTTCGCGCAAAAAATATCCCAACGCAAAGATATTCAGTATCACCACAAGTATGGCGGTACTGAAACTGAATACGGAACTGGGGTACAAACCGGTTACCTTTTCCGAACTTACGGACGACGAAGCATTTTGGAAAGGCTGCGAAGCCTGTATCAATTACGACGTCCTGCAACGCAATCACCGCCGAATGTGTCTTTGTACCGGACTACTCTATGATCCGGAAAAAGAGCACAAAACCAAGTTTAATTTCCGCTTGCTGGAACGTTTCCGCCGACTGACCACCGTCTGAGAAAACAGGCATTATTTACGGTTGTTGTCACTAATATTCTGATTAAAGGATGTTTGCGATGGAACCGTGTCAAAGGACTTTTGAGATGGATGGGGAAAAAGCGGAAAACCAAACACGGATGGAACAGTCCACTGACCGATAGCGTCTCAAAAAAAAATGTAATAAAAATGTAATTTGTATATTTGATTTTTTCGGATTTATATGTTTATTTCGCAGTCTGATAAAAATGATGCAAAAAATAATCAAAATATGATTTTCAAGTTATACCTATCTTTCACGCTTTTGATTTTGTCGGCCTTTTCGTTAGCCGCCCAGCACTCGCAAACCATTCGTGGAACGGTGGTGGAGAAAAACACTTTACAGCCCCTCTCCGGCGCCTCTGTGATGATGGAGGTCAACGGTCGCATGTTGAACGTTTTCTCCGACGCCGGCGGGCATTTTGTCATTGAAAGTGTGCCGGTGGGCAGGTATCAACTGACCGTAACGATGATGGGGTATGTCCCGTATGTGGCAGGGCATGTTCTGGTTTATTCCGGAAAGGAAAACTTTATGGAGATTGCGCTGGAAGAGTCGCTGACCGAACTGGACGAAGTGGTGGTTACGGTGGCGACAGACAAGAATCTGCCGCTGAACAGGATGGCCGCGGTGAGCGCCCGTATGTTGAGCAGCGAAGAAGCCAACCGTTATGCCGGCTCATGGGGCGATCCCGCACGCATGGCAGCCAATTTCGCCGGTGTGATGGCGGCGGAAGATACGCGCAACGACATCATCATTCGCGGCAATTCCCCGGCGGGACTGCTGTGGAAATTAGACGGCTTCGACATCCCCAATCCCAACCATTTCGGAGCGATGGGAGGCACGGGAGGTCCCATAGGGATGCTGAACAACAACCAACTGGCCAACTCCGATTTCTACACGGGCGCGTTTCCTGCCGAATTCGGCAATGCTTTGTCGGGCGTCTTCGACCTGCGCCTGCGCAACGGCAACAATCAAAAGCATGAGTTCCTCGCCGCCGCGGGTTTCAACGGTTTCGAACTGGGAGCGGAAGGCCCCCTCTCGAAAACAACCGGCGCATCGTACCTGATCAACGGACGTTATTCCTTTCTGGAAGCCCTCTACAAAATGGGCTTTAACATGGCCGCCACAGGAGCGGCGGTACCCGAATATCAGGACGTAACGGCGAAAGTGAACGTCCCGCTGAAACGCGGTAATCTTTCGTTCATCGCCCTGTGGGGCGGCAGCCACATCCGCATGACGTCCGACATGAGCGACGCCTCTCAGTGGCAAACGGGCGATACAGGCGACGACATAGACGAAACCAACCGGCAATATTTTACCGGCATGAACTTCACCCTGCGTGCAGGACAGCGGACGCGCATCGAAAACAGGCTCTCGTGGCAGTATTTCAACGTCGATATACTGCAAAAACAGTTGAGTTATCCCGATGCCGTCGCAAGTAAGTATTTCGACGCAACGACCGCCGAAGGACGCGTCGCCTGGGTCTCTTCGGTACATCACCGGTTCAACGGCCGGAATTTCCTCACGGGAGGGGTGGGCATAGACGTTTTTAACACCGACATGCATGAGGTGTTTTACGGAAACGGTGCTGCGGAAACCTACCGCGACGGCGTGTATCATTCCGCCCTGCTGAAGGCCAACCTGCAATGGCAGCACCGTTTCAGCGACGCATTGAGCCTCACTTCCGGCGCCTATGCCCATTACTACGGGTTGAACGGCGATATTTCGGCAGAGCCGCGCATCGGGCTGAAATGGGCGTTCGGCAAACGTTCATCCTTCAATCTGGGCGCCGGCCTGCATTCACAGATGCTGCCGCGGCAAGTATATTTTTATCGACGCAACGGAGATTTGCCCAACAAAAACCTGAAGTTCGAAAAAAGTTGGCACAGCGTAGCGGGCTACGACCTGAAACCGGCAGATAACCTGCGCCTGAAAGTGGAAACATACTATCAATATCTGTTCGATATACCGGTCATTCGCGAAACGCCGGAGGAATCCATCCTCAACTTCGGCGACGGTTACTACAACAGTTGGGACGATGTTTTCACCAGTCAAGGCACAGGCGAGAACTATGGCATAGAACTGACCGCAGAGAAATTTTTCGCACGCAATTACTATTTTCTGATCACCGCCTCGCTGTACGATGCAAAATATACCGGCTACGACGGCGTCAAGCGTCATTCAAAGTTTGCCGGCAACTATGCCGTCACGGTGCTTGGCGGCTACGAATGGAAAATATTTTCAAACCTGTTGTCGTTGAATCTCAAGATCATCAGCATGGGAAACAAGCGTATCCTGCCTGTTTCCGTCGGACATGTCGGCGCATCCCCTGTGTATGACTACAGTGCGGCGTACAGGGACAAACTGCCGGCATACTTCCGCTGCGACCTGAACATCAACATGAAACAAAACTTCCGGAAATGCACTCTGGAATGGTTTTTTGAAATAGACAACCTCACCAACCGGAAAAACATCTGGATGCAGGTATATAACGCCGGCAGACAAACTTACGACAACACCTACCAGACCGGATTCATGCCGATGGGCGGCGCCAAAATGTATTTTTGACAGGATACGACAGGCAGACAGATACCGTTACACTTTTTTCCCATTCATCTCAAAAGTCCTGTAAGGGGATTCATAAAAGGAGGTGGATGCCCTGACGGGCAACACTCACATCGACGGATGCTCTTTTCTATCGACAGGTATGCCTTGACGGGCAATGTACAAAACAATAGCGCGGACTTCCGTCCTTGCGAACGGAGCGAAGCAATCCGTATGATTCCCCGATGGAGAATCATATCAATAGCAGTGGACGGGTTGCAGACGACCGTCGGGAAGTCTTCCACAATGTGGACAAGTTGCGGACGACCGTCGGGAAGGTTTCGACAATGTGGACGGGTTGCAGACGATTGTCGGGAAGGTTTCGACAATAGAGTAACTCAAGTACTTCAAAAAAAAAATAGCCCCCAAAAACGCATCCTTTTGGAAAAGAATCAAAAATAATACTTATATTTGCGCCTTATCATTCAATATAAATTATGCAACGAAGAGATTTTATCAGAAATACGCTCGTCACATCGGGAGCGTTTGTTGTAGCCGGCCAGTCCTTCGCAGGGAACGGTACATCCGTTGCGCAGGGGGCGGCGCCGTTCAAAAAATCCATTATGTGGGGCACCGTCGGGCTGGAAGGATCGGTGCTGGACAAATGCAAAGCCATCAAAGCTGCCGGTTACGCAGGAATAGAGCCCAACAGCCACATGGATCGGCAGGAAGTGATCGACGCCATGAAGTCTACGGGATTAGTCGCCTCCAGCGTCTGTTGTTCGACGCACTGGCAAAAACAACTTTCGGACGCCAGCGCCGCCACCCAAGGCATTGAGGGCGTGAAAACAGCGCTGGAAGACGCCAAGGCTTACGGCGTCAATGCCGTGCTGATAGTGCCCGGTACCGTTTCCGAATCAACCTCCTACGACGAATGTTGGAACCGTTCCACCGAGAGCATCAAGAAACTGTTGCCGCTGGCGGAAAAACTGAAAGTGAAAATCTGTGTCGAAAACGTGTGGAACAATTTTCTGCTCAGTCCGTTGGAAGCATGTCGCTATGTCGATCAATTCAACAGCCGGTGGGTCGGTTTTTATTTCGACTGCGGAAATATTTTAGTGTACGGGTGGCCTGAACAGTGGATACGGATACTGGGAAAAAGAATCAGCCGGATACACGTTAAGGAATTTAGCCGGCAAAAAGCCGACAAAGAAGGACGATGGAAAGGCTTCGATGTGAAACTCACCGAAGGCGACGTTAATTGGGCAAAAATCATGGCAGAAGCCCGTAAAAGCTATCAGGGGGAATGGTTTACCACCGAACAGGGAGGCAATAAAACCCCCGAAGAACTGAACGACCTGAGCCAACGTCTGGACAAGATTCTTGCATTGTAAACCGACTTTCAAAAAACCAATCATCGTTTAACACCATAATCTGATTTGACATGTCAGGACACAGCAAATGGTCGACCATTAAAAGGAAAAAAGGCGCTTTGGATCAGAAACGCTCCAAGATTTTTTCACGTATCATCAAAGAAATCAGCGTAGCGGTGAAGGAAGGCGGAAATGACCCCGACGGGAATGCACGGCTGCGGCTGGCGCTCAACAACGCACGGGGCGCCAACATGCCTAAGGAAAACATCACGCGGGCGCTGAACAAAGCCAAAGACACGGAAGCGTTCACGGAAATCACCTATGAAGGCTACGCGCCCAACGGCATCGCAGTATTCATAGAATGTCTGACCGACAATCCCCAACGAACGCTGGGCAACATCCGCGCCATTTTCAACCGGCGCGGCGGAAACCTCGCCGTCAACGGGTCGGTAGCCTTCCTGTTCGAGCGAAAAGGCGTCATCACCATCCCCAAAGGAACGCTCGACGCCGACGAACTCCAACTGGAAATCATCGACGCCGGAGTAGATGATTTTGAAATTCAAGACGAATCGTTCGTTGTCACTACCTCGCTGGAAGGCTTCGTGCCGGTGCAAAAACGGCTGGAAGAACTTGGCGTGGAAGCGGAAAATGCAGAATTGCAACGCATCCCCGTCGAAACCAAGGCACTCAGTCCCGACGACGGCGTAAAAACGTTAAAAATCATTGAAATGATTGAAGAAGACGACGACGTGCAAAATGTGTTCCACAATCTGGAAATCACCGATGCCATCATCGAAAGGATGGAGGCATAACCGCCCTCAACGGTTCCTGATCTGTCCGTCTCCGCGAATCACCCACTTGTAGCCGGTCAGTTCCCGCAGTCCCATAGGGCCGCGGGCATGAAGTTTTTGCGTGCTGATGCCTATTTCAGCGCCCATTTCAAATTGAGCGCCATCGGTGAAAGCGGTGGAAGCATTGGCATACACGGCAGCCGCATCGACGCTTTCCAGAAACATTTCGATGTTCTTCCTGTCGGTACTGATAATGGCTTCGCTGTGCTTCGAACCGTAGCGTTCTATATGCGCAAGCGCCTCCCGGATGCCGTTTACCGTCTTAATCGCCATCTTGTAATCAAGAAACTCGGTGCCGAAAGAGGATTCGTCGGCATGATACAGCAAATCGCCCGGATAATGCCCCGCCAAAGCCTCGTAGGACAATTCGTCGGCATACAGCGACACATGGGCGTCTGCCAAAGGATTCAGGATAATAGAGAGTTCCTTCAACCATCGCTTGTGCACAATCAGGCAGTCGAGCGCATTACACACGCTTACGCGGCGTGTCTTGGCATTGTTGATGATGGCGGAAGCCTTATCGCGGTGGCAAGTCCTGTCAAGGTAGGTATGTACAATGCCGGCGCCGGTTTCAATCACCGGAACTTTGGCATTTTCGCAAACAAAATTTATCAATTCCTGACTGCCGCGCGGAATCACCACATCCACCCATCCGCGGGCGGTCAGCAAAGCGCGTGTCGATTCCCTGTCGGGCGGAAGCAAGGCCATCATACCGCTGTTGGCGCCGCAATTCGCCAAGGCCCGACGAATAAGCGACGCCAGCGCTTCGTTGGAATAGCGTGCATCACTCCCGCCCTTCAACACACAGGCATTACCCGACTTGAAACAAAGCGAGAAAACATCGCAGGTGACGTTCGGACGCGACTCGTAAATAACGCCGACCACGCCTATGGGAACCGACACTTTCTGTAACTGTAAGCCGTTGGCAAGCAAACGTTCTTCCAGTATCCTGCCCAGCGGAGAAGGCAAAGACGACACGTTACGCACGTCGGCGGCCATGCCTGCTATGCGCTCGCCGGTAAGTTTCAACCGGTCGTACCGGGGATCGTCGGGATTCATCCTGTCCAAATCCTTCCGATTGGCAACCAGCAACTTCTCCGTCTGTTCTTCCAACAAGGCGGCAAGACCATTCAGCACTTCGTCCCTCCGGTCAAAACTGACGAAACTGTTTGCCGCCAACTTCGCCTTCCTGAAAACTGTTGATAATTCCATCTTTATTTTTTTTGCAAAAATACGGATTAATGCGAAAAAAAGAAAAGAAGGTACAAAAAAAATCTGTCTATGATTAATACTATCCTTAGTGGTTAATTCTTTTTTTGAGGTGCTATTGGTCAGTGGACTGTTCCATCCGTATTTTGTTTCCCGCTTTCTTCCCATTCCTTTTCATAACCGCCGGTCGCTGACCGCCGGAAAGGAGGCCTTCCGCAGCAGCGCGGGGGGCGTCTCAAAAGCACGCAGATGACGCAGATGATGTGGATTTGCACAGATAAAAACGAGGCGTACAAAACGAAAGAAGTTGATTATCCATAAAATAAAAATCTGCGTTCCTCTA
>JAIRLS010000085.1 GCA_031259205.1 Bacteroidales bacterium
TCCAATAGTAAAGATTGTGCTTGTGAGTATTGAATGTTTGCGCCACAAAATTTTCGGTCAGGAAACCACGATAAATCAAGTCGTTGTTTTGCAAAATATCTCTGAATTTTATCTTCGACAGCGAAGCCAAAAGTCCTGCGTCGGAAAGATACAGTTTGAAATTGTTATCTGATCTGTAAGCGGTTAATGGCGATTGCGGCCATTCGAGTTTTTCGCACAGCAAAGCCATATTAGCCTGAATCAGCCATTCGATAGACAAACCGAACTTTTCGCAGTTTCCTCCATTTTCTACTATTTTATATACAAATTTTGTATTTTCTTTCGCCAGTTGTACAGGAATACTGCGATATACCTTGTGAATTTTTACTGCATTCGTTTCATCTGCATATTTTGTCATATCTGCCAAATACCCGGTAATGATATCTCCCATAATTTGGCGATTAAAGTTCACAATATCTTTTTTACATTCAACAAATTGCAGTATTGCCGCAGGCATACCGCCAACACAAAGATAAGTGCGGTAAAGCTCCAGCGCCTTGCCGTGAACAATAGCCGGTAACGGCTCATTATCTGCGAAATGCTTACGAATCGCCTCGGCGAGCATTTTTTCATCCAAAGCCCAAAGAAATTCCTCAAAATCCATTGGATAAAGGCGCTCTATTTGAACTTTGCCTACGGGAAAAGAAGTCGTCATCCGGTTGATTTTTACGCCCAACAGACTACCAGCGCTCACAATTCGGTAAGGCTTTGGCGATTCGGCAAAATATTTCAACGAAGCAATCGCCTGTTCGCAATCCTGTATTTCGTCGAAAAAGAAAACCGTTTTTTCGACGTCGATTTTTCGGTTGAAAAACAACTCTATTCGTGAAACAACTTCATTGGCGTTGAGCGAAGGTGTGAAAAATTCTTTATAGCCGGGTGTTTCGGCAAAATTCAAATAAATCGTCTCTTCAAAATTTTTATCACAAAACTGTTGCAACAAGTACGTTTTACCGATTTGTCTTGCTCCGACAAGCATCAACGGAAGCGCTCCGGGCGTCTTCAACCATTCTATTAATTTGCCTTCAAAAAATCTTTGCATAATAATATATGTGCATATTTTATCGACTGATCGATATTTTACGCACGTAAAATATCGATACGATTATTTTTTGCAAAGGTAATATATTTTTTAAAAATCATCGTGTACCGGTTCTTGCATACTCTATGCACGAAATGAAAAACGTTTTTTTACAGAGAAAGTTCACGAAGTTTCACGAAGCTTTTTTTACTTTGTGTTACTTATGCGACTTCGTGGTTAATTTTTTTTTACCACAAAGGACACGAAGTTTCACGAAGTTTTTTACTTTGTGTTACTTCGGCGACTTCGTGGTTTTATTTTCAAGTGATGTAGTTCAAATAATTTGCCTGATTAACGGTTTGATATTCACAATTGGGATAAGCGTCGGCAAAAGAGGTCGGCAGCTTAGGTCTTTTATTTTCATTCCATTTACATTCAAAAGCATATAAATTTCCGTTCCGTTCTTCGATATAATCAATTTCCTGTTGTGCAAACGTGCGCCAGAAATAAGTATTGGTTGGTATGCCGTTGTATTCGTTGTATTTTTTCCGCTCGCTAATCACAAAATTTTCCCACAAAGCGCCTGTGTCGTTTCGCAGGGCTAAGGGCTGAAAATTATTGATCAAGGCATTACGAATACCGTTGTCATAAAAATAAATTTTCCGGCTTTTTTTAAGTTCATTCCTCAAATTCCGGCTGAAAGAAGTCAAACGGAACACTACAAATACTTTTTCCAGCAAATCAAGATAACGTTCTATCGTTTCCTTATCCATGCCTATGGTCCTGCCCAGTTCGTTATACGACACTTCTCTGCTTACTTGCAATGACAGGGCGATCAGCAGTTTGTTCAATTCTTCGGGGCGACGAATGTCTTTGTATGCAAGCACATCTTTAAACAGGTAGCTATTGTTCAGTTCAAAGAGCAAGGTAGCCGCATCGGTCGGATGGTTAACCACATCGGGGTACATGCCGTAAATCAGCCGGCGTTCCAACATGCGCTTTTCTTCCAATGGCGAACCGGCGTCAATCAATTCCGAGGTTGAAAACGGATAGAGCCGGTATTCAAATTTACGGCCGGTAAGCGATTCATTCAAACGATTTCTCAAATCGAAAGCCGAAGAACCGGTTGCCACCAACTGGATACCGTTCATGTTGTCGATCATCAGTTTGAGCGTAATACCGATATTCCCCACCCGTTGAGCTTCGTCAATAAGGATGATTCGTTTGCTGCCCGTCATATTTTTGAGTTCGGTAGAAGTCGCATTTTCAAGTAAATGCAATACATCCGGTTCATCGCAATTAAGAAAAAGAACGTCTTCCGCCCGTTCATCGGCGGTCAATTGCTTTAACAGGGTGGTTTTTCCCGTTTGACGCGGCCCAACTATAATAATTGCTTTCCCTTGAAAAAACCGGGCTTTTATCGTTTTGTACAATTTCCTTTCTATAGGCATAAAAATCAATTACAGAACAGCAAAAATACGGTTTTTTCGGATACAACCGAAATATTTGCATTAATTTTTCGGATATGACCGAAATATTTGCATTAATTTTTCGGATACCATCGGAAAATTAATATAAAAATACCCCCCCATGACTTCACGGTTTTTTTTTAACCACAAAGGACACGAAGTTTTACGAAGTTTTTCACTTTGTGTTACTTATGCGACTTCGTGGTTTTATTTTTTTCTAACCACAAAGGACACGAAGTTTCACGAAGTTTTTTTACTTTGTGTTACTTCTGCGACTTCGTGGTTAAATTCCTACCACGAAGTAGAATTTGTTTTAATTTTTATGATTATTTCTAATCTTTCTTCCGTTGGTCATTTTTTGGTAAAAATATAAACCAAAGGCACGTCACTCCCACAGGTAACTTATTAATACGCTGAAAAACACTCGTTTACTGCTCATGTTTTTTTTATCTGTCAAGAGGACAACCAGCGGTATTGACTGCTTTTTTGTTTTACTAAAAGCAGAGTCTACTGTTCGCTGTTGTCCTTTAAAATATCCATTCCTACCAACATCCGTCGTACCTGTTTCCAATCGACGTATGGAAATCCGTCCTCCGGAAAGACCAGCGGGCATCCCAGCGCCGAATCGTCAATATACAGATTGCCGTATGCTTTGGGCGATGAAGTCCATATTCGCTGTAGCGGGTTGGTTTGAACACCGAACAGCGGTATATCACGTTCCCGGAACCATTCCACCGCGTCGCTCAGAGCACGGTTTTTCCCTCTGTCGGAACGCATCGTGAACAGTATAAGCCTGTGGCCTGCATCTATCAGCTCGCGCAGGACAGGCGTAGCCCCGATTTCTCTGCCCACTGCCGGGTATTGGTGCATAACGCAGGTACCGTCAAAATCAATCACTATATCCATTGTGGTATGGTTGTTTAATTTTCATGAGACTTTGAAGACATTTTCATCATAATACGCGCTGTAATATTTGTAGGCGCCGTATGAATGATAGTAGCCGTACCAGCTTTTTTCACGGATGCCATTGACGACGATACCGGCATTGTTCAATTTCTTTGTTGCCGACAGGTCGTTGATCATTTTGTACCTGTCCTTCGGCGTATGGTTTTGACGAATGATATAAAGCGATACTTCCGCATACCGGTTGATGATAAGCGCATCGCTCACCAATCCCACCGGCGGAGTATCCACAACGATGTAATCATACATCTTTCCCAGTTCGTCAAACAATTGCGCCAACAACGTTCCTTGCAGTAATTCCTGCGGATTGGGCGGAATGTGTCCGCAAGTGATGATGTCGGGATAGGTCGGTTTATCGGTTTTCCGGATGATTTGCCGAAGCGTTGCCTGCCCCGACAGATAATTGCTTAATCCTTCATCGTTGTCCAGCCCGAAGATTTTATGCAGTCCGGGTTTCCTCAGGTCGAATCCCAGCGCGACGACCTTTTTTCCCAGCGCAGCCAACGAAACAGCCAGATTGGCAGACACGAACGATTTGCCTTCTCCGCTGATGCTTGAGGTAATCATCACTGTTTTGACGCCGCCGCCGGCTTGCATAAATTCGATGTTGGTACGCAAAGTTCTGAATTGTTCCGCACTTTTGCTTCTGCTGTTTGTCGATATTATTTTGTTGGATTGTTCTACGAATGAGATTTCTCCTACAATCGGCATTTTAATTAGTTTTTCTATAAATTCCATGGCGCCGATTTTGTTGTCGAACAGGTCAATGAACCACAACACAACGACAGGAAGCAGTAATCCGATGAGGGCAAAAACCAACAGGACGATTTTTGCCCTGGGCTTGACCGGCTCGAAGCTACTGCGCGCCGCATCGATCAGGCGGCTGTCCGACACGGTGGATGCATACGAAATATCTGTTTCTTCTCTTTTGGAAAGCAGGTAAAGATACAACTGTTCCTTGCTTATTTTTTGCCGTGTCATATCCACTAATTCACGCTCTTTTTTAGGGATGGACTGTATCATGGCTTCTATCCGTCCGGTTTCCGTTTTGAGGTTGGCTTGGGTGATTTCAAGGCTGCGACGCAATACTTTTATGTTGTCCATAATATTGTTTTTCAGCGTTTTTACCCGTTCGTTCAAGGCCTGTATCTGGGGATTATCCGGTTCCATGGTGTGCAATGCCGTTGTCCGTTCGACTTCCGCTTCGGTGAGCAGCGCGATCAGGCTCAACAGGGTAGGGTCGCTCAATCCCAGCGTGGCGGGAGTGGTGCCTTTCGTTTCGTCCGACAGCACGTACTGTTCAATATTTTTTAATACATCCGACTGTATGGACACTTTGTTCAGTTCAATATCGTTTTGTCGTACAGATTGGAGAAATAGCTGGGCTTCCGCACTAATATCGGTAATTCCCTGCGCCAGTTTGTAGGCTTCCACATTCTGTTCGGCTTTGCCCAAATCTTCCTCGATCAGTTTCAGCCGCTTATCGATAAATTTAAGCGTAATCCCTGCAAGATTGTTTTTATCGGCAATTGCCGCCTTGTTATACACGGCAATCAACTGGTTGAGAATGTCTTTCCCCTTTTGCGGAACAGAGGTTTGCAGCGAAAGATTGATAACGGAAGTTCCTTTGGCGGACAACTCCACATTGAGACTTTCACGAAGGCGATCGACAATATTTTCTATGGGTACAACGGTTGCTTCGATGTCTTTATCTATGTCCTTGTGCGCTGTCAACGAGTCGTTGGAGATGATCCGGATGCTGCCGAAATGTTCCGTAATGAGCGTATTAAGCGGATACAATTGTCCGTTTATCCGTATTTGCCCGTTTTCCAGACGAAGTTGAAGCGGCGTTTCATACAGTTCGGCTGTCGGGGAAACCAGTTCCACTTGAATGGGAATGTCGCCGTAAATCTCCTTTTTCTTCATGCCTTCTTTGATGGTATAGGCCACTTGCAGATTCAGTATTTTCACCACCTCCTCCATCAGGGTATATGAACAGAGGATTTCAATTTCGTTTTCCACAATTTTTTTTGATGAAAACAGATCCATTTCTTCCAGAATAGAACTGCCCATACCGGCGCCGGCGCCCATCTTCTTCTGGTCTTTGATGAGAATACTTGCATGTATCCGGTACTGCGGCGTTGATACGAAGAGATAAACCTCGCCCAGCAATACCAGTAATATGAAAGAAAGAACAAACCATTTCCAGTGAGCCAGATATTTGAAAAATATTTGCCTGAAATCGATATCCGGTTCGTCTGCTACTTCTGTTTCGAAATATCGTTTGTCTATCATATTATTTTATAAAAGCATTAAAAATCAATACAAACAACGTAAGTGAACTAATGATGACCGGGGCGAGTTGATAAACCCTGTCCGTACTGGTTAACCGTCCTGCAGTAGCCTCCACATAAACCACATCCCCTGACCGGAGATAATAATATGGTGAAGAAAAAATATCTCTTTTGGTAATATCCACTCGTGCAAATTGCCGTGAACCGTTTGTTTCTCGGATAATGAGTATATTTTTCCGTTTTCCGTACATGGTCAGATCCCCGGCCAGCGCAATGGCTTCCGGCAAGGTAATCTGTTCGTTGGGAACGTAATAGGTTGCCGGACGGTTTACTTCTCCCAACACAGATATGGTATAATTGGCAATACGCACCGTTACCGTAGGCGATTTCAGGTATCGTTGCAACTGCTCGGTCAGCAGCGTTGCCAATTCTTTGGACGTCATCCCTGCCACCGGCATTTCCCCTATTAAGGGCACAGCTATTTTTCCGGCAGTATCGACGGTGTAGCCTGTCACCGGTTGCGGCGCAATAGTCCCCGCACTTTGCGCTGAGTAATGGATGATTTGAGGAACGGGATTGAACATCTCGTTGGAGGCCTTGTCCAAACTACTCACTCGAATGTCGAGAATGTCGCCTTCCTTGATGCGGGGCGTATATGTTGCCTCTTTTATGACCGTTTCATCTTCCAGAGGCGAAACAGATTGAAAATAAGTGATGCGTTTCGTCGAGACGCATGAAGACAACCCGATAAGCACTATACTGTAATAAAGAAATTTTTTTGTCGCTTTTCGGGGAAAAATGTATTGTGCCATTCAATTTCAAGGAGTTACCAATATAAATTCAACACGTCTGTTTTGACGGCGACCAGCAGCACTGTCATTGGAAACTACCGGTTTTGATGAACTTGCTCCTTTAATGATAATTTTATCTGCGGCAAATCCCTCTTGAACCAAGAGGTTCTTTACGGTTTTCGCTCTTTCCTGCGAAAGGGAGGTATTGATTTCTTCAGTACCGGAATTATCCGTATGTCCGACAAGGTAAATTTTCGTTCCGGCGGGTTGCGCTTTCAATAGATCAAGAATATCCTGCGGGACGGAAGAAACCTCGGCAACGCCGACAGGAAACGCCCATACCGTATTGGACAGTCGCTTCCCTGTCGACAATTCCGGATCCTCCGGATAAAAATCGGACGCCTTTAATTGTTGACTTTGTTGTGCAACCGGCTGTCGTTCCGAATATGTATGCTGACTCGAATTTGGACTCGGACTTGGACTTGGATTCTGTTTAACCTGCTCTAATTCACTCTTAGCCTTGTTTAAAGATTCGTTTGTCTGATTCAACTTATCTTGGGCTTGCTGCAACTGCTCCTGCAACCTACGGATATTGCCGGTGTTGTTTTCAATTTCTTTTTTCAGAACAGCGTCGTCATAAGATTGTTGTACTGCCGGTGCGGTTTCTTTGGCATAACGGGCTTCGTAATCGGTCAGGGCAACGTTTCTGACATGATCGGATTTTCCGAATTTAATGCGCAGTCCGACTCCAGCCGACCAAATAGCAGCCCTTTCTTGACGGGAAGTAGCCAGTCCCATATTGGGAGACAAATGCCATCTCCTGTCGCCGATCAAACTGACGACTATTGACGGGCTTACGTTGTATTCAAGTGAAAGTCCTACCGGCACAGTCAAAGTCTCGTCTTTGCCGGCCGCACTGTAAAAGGACACTCCGCCACCCAAATGGCCAAATACATCCAACTTTTTCCAGCCTCCCGGCCTGTATTTACTTGCCAGATTTGCCATGTTGAGCCGCGCTATTCCGGATATTTCATTGGCTTTACCGCTACTTCTCGAGTCTTTGTAATGAAAATTACCGAAATGCAACGCAAATCCCCACAACGGATTAAATGTCCGTTCCACCTCCACAGCGAAGACGGAACCCATATTTTTTAGATATTCAAAGTCGCCTGCGGCTTCTAACTTGTTGGTGCTAAGACTCAAACCTACCGACCAATGTTTGTATGGATTCGGTTGCTCAACTTCCTGAGCGTACAAACTGCTGCTGCTGTTTAAGGAAAACAATCCGGCAGCGCTTAATAATAATGTATAAACTGTTACTTTTTTCATGGAATTTTTATTTAATGATGATTTAGAAATATTTAGATAAACTGATAAATTTCTTGATTGATTTTAATAAAACGGCTCTATCTTCAGCAAACAACATGCCCGCAAATGGCCTTAATTTTCGATTTAAGCCATCGGGAGTGCGGGGATTACCCCCCCCCCCCCCCCCCTGCGGGGTGCAGAGAGAAAGGAAAAGCAACGCAACGCAATGATGTGTTTTTATCGCTACTACGATAGACATTATCGACAGCAGTCGTGTTCAAAACATCATCGGGCAACTTTTCAAGACAAAACAGGTAAGTACATTTGAATGTCATTTTTGGTTTTATGAATTTTAAAACGCGGCAAATATAAATCACGATTCTTAGGTATGCAAATATTTTTTCATTTTTTTTCGTTTTTTTTTCACTACTGACCGACAAACTTGAAAATTTACCGGTTTTTATTTTTTATCATATTGATTTTTAGTTGTTTGATTTTTTTATCATAACACCCTACCTCCGCCTAAAAAAAGCGCCAATTGTAGGGTAGCCGGACTTTTTTTACTCCCTGTCCGTTTGGCGTACGCCCGCCGTCCTTCGGTTACTGCCCAACTCATTTCCAAATGGCTTATCAAATGGATGCGGATCAAGGCTGCTACGGTTGAAAATGCCTTCTTCGTTTGAGATAAGCGACGGATTACGTTGAGCAGCAAATGGGCTGTCAAGGTGCACCATACCTGCGTTTTTATTCCATTTTCGGTATCCGAATAGAAAAAATGCAACTTTTCTTCCTGATTGCCACTTTTTTATGACAGCATACTTTTTACATCACCACCCTTTTATTGAGGTGCTATGAAAAACAATTCTTCTGACTTCCACGAAGGGGTAAAGGCGCGAAGGCGCGAAGGCACGAAGGCACGAAGGCACGAAGGTAGAGGCGCGAAGGCACGAATGTAGAGACGCACGGCGTGCGTCTGAAAGCACGGCGTGCGTCTGAAAGCACGGCGTGCGTCTGAAAGCGCGAAAGCCATCTGCTTTGGAGAATGCAGAACGTCCTGAAAGGACGTAACTTTCATAACCGCAGGTCAACGACCTGCGGAAGCCTCTCCATAGCTTCTTGGGGCTGTCTCAAAAGGGTATTAGCACGCAGATAACGCAGGGTTAATAGAGGAACGCAGATTTTTATTTTATGGATAATC
>JAIRLS010000179.1 GCA_031259205.1 Bacteroidales bacterium
ACCACATTTATGAATCCCCTGACGGGGAACAGGGAGAATCGGGCGTCCTTTTTCTATTGATATTGTTCCCCTGACGGGGAAGATATGCGTCGGCACAAAATCAGGCCGCGCAAAGTATAACCAGTTTGTCGGTCTTTAGTGATTGATAATACAGAGCGGCACAGAAAAGGCGCGAAAAACCACAGCGCCGTTTTGAAACTGCCGGGCCGGTTCCGTCCGGAAATTATGCCCCCTGAAGTTTCAACGGCGAGCGGGAAGCAAGCATTTTTTGCGTGTTGAAAACCGATACGAAAAAGTTTTCCTTCCACTTTGCGCCTTCTCCACCGTCAATTACACGTGAAATTGAAGATTTGCAAAATGAATATAATGCTCGCCATCTCACAGAATTATATCGTGCAAGATATGGCCGCACAAGGCATAATTCGGACTGCGCTGTAAAAAAAATTTGCAATTTTATTCGTTTATCAATACCTTTGATAGCAAATTCATCATAAAACAATCCATGTATGAAAGCTTATAATTTATTGGTATTTATACTTTTAATGAATACCTGCCTTATGGAGGCACAAGTCAAAAAAAGCAAATCTTCCGGCTTCTACCAATTAAGTTTTGTAGCGCTGGATGGGACAAAAGTCAATTTTTCCGATTTCAAGGGGAAAAGCGTATTGATTGTCAATACGGCGTCCAAATGCGGCTATACCCCTCAGTATGCCGATTTGCAACGGCTGTCGGAACAGTACGGGGACAAACTTGTCGTGATCGGATTCCCAAGCAATGACTTCGGAAAACAGGAGCCCGGCACGAACGGGGAAATCGCGCTCTTTTGCCGGGAAAATTACGGCGTCCGCTTTTTGATGATGGAAAAGTCGTCCGTAAAGGGAGATCAAAAAAACAAAGTGTATCAATGGCTGACGGATAAGTCCAAAAATGGATGGAACACAGAAGAACCGAAATGGAACTTTTGCAAGTATCTGGTCGACAGTAACGGAAAATTAGTAAAATTTTTCCCTTCAAAAGTGAAACCCCTCAGCGAAGAGATCACAAGTCTTCTCTGAAGACATTTTGTGTGACCCACCCTATCATCCGAATGATTTTAAATGATGAAAAATTGTCCATAAAGTGAAGTTTTTATACCATTTTGGAAAATATTATTTATTAGTGGGAAAAATCTTTTCCCGTCCTGAGAAAGTGTCCATTTATTACCACAAAACGCTCAAGGAAATAGAACTGTTGGGATTAAATTCGCTGGGTATTGTGGCTTTGGTATCGGTTTTCATCGGTGCGGTTATCACCATGCAAACCGCTTATAATATGGAAAATCCGTTTATTCCGCATTATATGGTCGGATTGACCGCTCGCGACACCATGTTGCTGGAATTTGCTTCCACAATGATAGCGCTGATTCTCGCCGGAAAAGTGGGTTCGAGCATTTCGTCGGAAATCGGTACCATGCGTGTCACCGAACAGATTGACGCACTGGAAATCATGGGTATTAATTCGGCCAGCTATCTTATTCTGCCTAAAATCGTTGCCAACGTATTCTTTTTCCCCATCCTCACCATCCTGAGCATGGTGATCGGCGTAATCGGCGGCTGGCTGGTATGTATCCTCCTGAATGTTATCACTCCGGAAGACTATATTTTAGGCGCCCGGTATGCTTTCATTCCCTATTATATTTTCTATTCCTGTATTAAAATGATGGTATATGCCTTCATCATTTCTACCGTACCGGCATATCACGGCTATTATGTGGAGGGAGGTTCGCTTGAGGTCGGCAAGGCCAGCACCCGTTCCGTCGTATATTGCAGCATACTTATCCTGTCGGTGGATGTAATCATTACCCAATTACTGCTGTCATGATAGAAGTGAAAGACGTTGTAATGTCGTTCGGCGATAAAATAGTGCTCAACCGCATATCTACCGCTTTCGAGCGCGGAAAAACCAATCTGATCATCGGAAGGAGCGGATCCGGCAAAACCGTGCTGTTGAAATCCATCGTCGGCCTGCTGCAAGTCACCCAGGGCGAGATCCTCTTCGACGATGTCGTTTTCAATAAACTGGATTTCCAGAAACAAAAAGATATACGCCGACAAATAGGAATGATTTTTCAGGGCAGCGCTTTGTTTGATTCGATGAGTGTAGAGCAGAACATAATGTTTCCGTTGGATATGTTCACCGATATGAATTTGAACAGCAAACGCGAGAGAGTGAACTTCTGTTTGAAACGTGTCAATCTGGAAAACGTCAATCAACTGTCGCCCACAGAACTGAGCGGAGGCATGAAGAAACGGGTAGCGATAGCTCGCGCCATATCTCTGAATCCGAAATACCTCTTCTGTGATGAACCCAATTCCGGGCTTGATCCGCAAACATCCATCGTTATCGACAATCTTATCAAGGAAATCACGGAAGAATACAACATGACCACCATCATCAATACGCACGACATGAACTCCGTACTGGAAATCGGCGATAAAGTTACCTATATCCACGAAGGACGCATCGAATGGGAAGGTACCAAAGATGATATCCTCCATTCTCAAAACCGGCACCTCGACGATTTTGTGTTCGCATCCGG
>JAIRLS010000255.1 GCA_031259205.1 Bacteroidales bacterium
TGCCGCAAAATTAGCATTTTTTTATTTGCGACACCCAAAATGGCGTCGCAAATATTGCAAAGTGATGATATGTAGATAATTATAAAAAACACAGATTTAAAGTGTCAAAGTCAGGAAAATATAATCGAAAAATAAAAAATTGACGACACTTATGGCTTTCGAATCAGAGACAGGCAATGATGCAGGCAGGAAACTTGAATGATAACCTTATCTGTTTCGTGATGTCGAATACAAAAATGATGACCGATATCCTTGTTATTTCATGCGTAAGGTGGAACGTTGGGGGTTACTGTTTCCGGTTTGCGGGAACAAGCCGGAAAACATCCAGTCTTTCGGGCGATATGCCGTCGATATAGTGTTTTTTGCTCTTGTTCTCGGACTGCCCGCTGCGGATGAAGATGTCGGCAGACGTTTTATAATGGGCGTCGCGGACGCTGTCGAGCAGTAACAGATATCCCATGACGATGTTACCGGCCATCTCTACCAGACGGCGGGCATGGAAGTCGAGATACTCGTTGTTCTTGGGAGCCATAACGGTGGCAACGGCCGCTTCATATTCGTCGGTCATTTCTTTCAGGATGCCGTGCAACTCTTTCAGAGAGTGCGTTATTTCAGCCGGCTCATACACCTCGCGGATATGTCGCAGGCATGCGCCTGTGGTAATGCCGCGTATGGCGGCTACTACCTGCAATTGCGTGGTTCCTTCGTAGATGGAGGTGATGCGGGCGTCGCGGTAGATGCGTTCTGCCGGATAATCCTTCATGAAACCCGATCCGCCGTGAATCTGGATAGCGTCGTATGCCAGCCGGTTGCAATATTCGCTTGCCATGCCTTTCAGCAGGGGCGTAAAGAAATTCGCCAGTTTCCGGTACGATTTCATCTCGGCGTTTTCTTCGGGTGTGAGTGCGCGTTCGGCGGAAATGTGTTCCAGCGTCTTGTATATGTCCACAAAACGGCAGGTTTCGTAGAGCAAACTGCGCGAGGCATCCAGTTTGGCTTTCATGCCGGCAAGTATTTCGTACACGGCGGGAAACTCAATAATGGCTTTGCCGAACTGTTTCCGTTCTTTGGCATAGGCCAGCGCTTCGCGGTAAGCGGCTTCCGAAATACCTGTGGACTGTGCGCCGATGCCCAGCCGTGCGCCGTTCATCAAGGCCATCACGTATTTGATAAGCCCCATCCGGCGGGAGCCGACCAGTTCGGCGGGAGCGTCCTTGAACACCAGTTCGCAGGTAGGCGACCCGATGATACCGAGTTTATGCTCGATACGGCGTACTTTTACGGCCATGTTTTTGCGGTCGTAGATGAACATTGACAAGCCGCGGCCGTCGGTAGTGCCTTCTTCCGAACGCGCCAGTACAAGGGCTATATCGCCGTCGCCGTTGGTGATAAAGCGTTTCACGCCGTTGAGCACCCACGAACCGTCTTCTTTTTGAGTGGCTTTCAGTTGAACGGCCTGCAAGTCGGAACCGGCGTCAGGCTCGGTGAGATCCATCGCGCAGGTTTCGCCCCGGCACACGCGCGGCAGGTAGTGTTCCTTCTGCGAAGCGTCGGCAAATTCGTTGATGGTTTCCGCACAGTCCTGCAAGCCCCACACATTTACAAAACCCGCATCGGCACGCGACACCATGTCGGCAGCCATCGTATAGGGTATCACGGACAGGTTCAGTCCACCATACCGGCGCGGCAATGTTATCCCCATCAGGTTGGCTTGCCGCAAAGCATCAAGATTTTGTTGCGTCCCGCGGGCATACACTACGTGATTGTCCACTACCTGAGGGCCTTCGACGTCTACCGACTCGGCGTTCGGCGCAATGATGTCGCCGCATATCGCGCCGATCACTTCCAACACCTTGTCGTAACTGTCAATAGCATCTTCGTAATTAAACGGGGCAAAGTCATATTGGTCCTTTTCCGTATAATTGTTCTCACGCAACTCAATCACACGTTTCATCAGCGGATGCGTAAGATGAAACTTCAAATCCCGGTTGTCCGTATAATAATTAGCCATTTTTCACTTTAAAAAGTACAAAGATAGATCATTTTCCCGAATAAAAAAAATCTGCCGTCAAACCGTTTTTTTTCAGACACTTATAATTCAAGACCGGGCAACGCGGCAGGGGCGCAAAATAACGCCTCAAAAAAATTGAACCGGATGACGCAACGTTTTTTTTCTTTTCCATCATATTAATATATGTTAAATGCTTTATTATTTTTATAATTATCAGGATGAAAAAAATAGCTTTATTACTGTTGATGACGGTGTTCGTCGGTTCATGGTATATGGACAGATATGAAAGGGACGCCACTTACAGGGCAATTTTTATGAGCCGGTCGAATTTGGAAAATTCCGTCTCATACATTCCGGGCGAGCGGGAGTTGAAGAATACCGGAAAAATTTACTGCCGCGCTCCGTATATTTATATCAACGAACGTTATAAAGGGGTGCATGTGATCAACAACAGCGATCCTGCCCATCCCGTTTGCGAAGGTTTTATTCTGGCGCCCGGATGTATTGACATGGCAGTGAAGGACAACATCGTATATTTGGACAATGCGGTGGATCTGGTTGCGTTCGACCTGACCAGCCGGACGGTTACGGAGCGCATCAAGGACGTCTTTCCGGAACCCAAGCCGCCGCACGATTTTTATTACCGGCCCTACGACCGTCCGGAAGGCTATGTACTGGTAGAATGGAGAAAAATCGATTAATTAATTTTACAGATATGAAAAAAATAGCTTATATATCCGTCGCCTGTATAATGGTTTTGGTCAATTGTTCAAAATCCGATAGCGGCGCAGGTGACAGTTCTCAAGGAACAGGCGGTTCGATGGCGCGTTTTGCCATACAGAACGACGTCCTGTACACGGTATCCTCCGACATGCTGCAATTGTTCGACCTTACCGACGCCGCCCATCCGAAATACATGACATCCAAAAACCAAAAGATAGGTTCCGATATCGAAACGGTTTTTCCGATGGATACCCTCCTGTTTGTCGGCTCTCAAAGCGGCATGTACGTGTATAATGTTACCCGGCCGAAGTTTCCCCAGCGGCTGGGGGAAGTTTCCCATATCCGCAGTTGCGATCCGGTGGTGGCGCAAGGCAACTATGCCTACGTAACGCTGAACACCAACGAAAACTGGTGCGGTACCAGCCCCAACAACGTATTGCAAATATACGACATCAGCAATCCCATGAATCCGAAGTTGAAAAAAACCCTGAATCTATTAGGGCCTCAGGGACTTGGCGTTGACGGGAATAAACTGTTTGTATGCGATAAAGGCCTGAAAGTATACAACATTTCCCAGCCCGAAAACCCCGTATGGGTAGACGATCTGTATGAAATTGACGAGGCGGACGTCAGCGCAGCTTATGACGTAATCCCCATGGACGGCCTGTTGATACTGATCGCCGACGAAGGGCTTTACCAGTTTGATTATACAGGCGACAAATTGACATTCGTCAGCAAAATAATAACGAAATGAGCATTATGAAAAAATGGACAATATTAACGGCAGTAAGCCTGTTGGCAGGGATTGCATCTGCTCAGGACGTCGTCCAACAGCCGCGCATTAACAGACTGACTTTTGCCGTTCAGCCTTTGCCGATATTCCTTTGGGGAGTGCGGACGGATATGGAAGTAAGAATCGGGAACACCCGTAGCTGGCTGCAAATGGGCGCCACGATTTACCCGTTTACCTACAGGGAGGAAGCGGAGAGAGATGTCTGGGAGTATGGAATAGTGTCCGGCGACGAGTACCATTCCATGTGGGGAGGCGGGCTGAATATAAATTACAAATATTTTATCCACCGGTTGCTGTATGTGGCAGGAGGGCCGTCATACCAATATTCCAACGTCAAATACTGGGGAAATTACTGGACTGACTTCACGGAAGACGGACTGACCTATCACGAACGCAAATACGATTTGGCCCGGCAGCAGATACACCGGCTGGGGGCTGGCGTTTATTTCGGTCATCAAAGAATCACTCGCCATTCGTTTCTTTTTGACGTATATGTCGGGCTGGGCTACCATTACGGCATACCTCGCTATAAAGACATGAGAGCGTTTGATTCTACCCAGTTTTCCTTCGGATACAGAGGCGTCGTCTTTCTGGCGGGCATCAGGTTGGGAGGCGGAATAGCATACTAACGTTTTCGGGCTTTGTCAGGACTCCGGATCCGGCCGCAGGAGCTTTATTTCACTTTTACCACTGTGACGCCGGAGCCTCCCTGCCGTATATCCTCGTCGGCGAAGGAGTCCGTTGCGGGAAAGTCTTTCAGGAATTGCCGGATCATCTCCCGTAAGATGCCGTTGCCTTTGCCGTGCAGGATACGTACTTCCCCAATGTTCAGCATGGCGGCTTCCGTGATTAATTTTTCTACTTTAGTCAAGGCTTCTTCCGTACGCATCCCCCTCACATCGACGGATGATTTGAACTGTTGCCGTCGGGCGGCGGTATTGTACATCTGGGGTGCGGCGGCGCGGGCGGCGGATTGGCGCGGGCGAGGCTCGCCGCCGGAAATCTTTATCAGCCGTTCCGCCTGAAAGACGCTTAACAGTTGTCCGAATGCGACGGTAATGTGCATCCCGTTGATTTTCACTATTTCGCCGGAGAGGTCTTTGCCGTCCACCCGTACCATGTCGCCCTTGCGGAGGGTGGTGTCTTCCGGTTTCCGGATGATGGCCGGGTTCCCGTTTTTTTCCACCGTTTTTTTCCGGTTTTCCCTTTTCTGTTTTCTTTCTTTCAGTTGGGCTATTTTTCGCAAAATCTCGTCTTCCTTATTTTCTGCAGGCTGCATCTGTTCCTTGA
This sequence comes from Bacteroidales bacterium, assembly GCA_031259205.1. Lineage (GTDB taxonomy): Bacteria > Bacteroidota > Bacteroidia > Bacteroidales > UBA4181 > JAIRLS01. The sequence continues at coordinate 4,818 of JAIRLS010000255.1, forward strand.
ATGTTTCCAGTTCCTTTCGCGCGGTTTTGACGCTCTCCCGTTCTGCCTGCGTTTCTTTAATCGTACGGACGGTCTGCTCTATGATGCGATTGCTATCCGCCAGTATTTGCCGCGCTTCTTTTTTCGCATTTTCGATGATGGTTCTGCGTTCCTGCTCTATTTTTTCCAGTTCGGCAAGTTGCCGGACAGAGATTTCGTCCAGTTGTTTTTCCTGTTTACGGACATTCTCCCGTTTATGTTCCCAGTAACGTTTGTCCTGTTCTATTTCCAGAAGGTATTGTTCAAAGTCGACATGCTGGCGTCCCGCCTTGTCTGCGGCGTCGGCAAGGATATTTTCCGGAATCCCTGTTTTTTTAGCTATTTCGAAGGCGAACGAACTGCCGGGCTTGCCGGTTTCGATTCGGAACAGGGGCTGCATGTGCCGGCTATCGTACAGCATGGCTGCATTAACGATCCCTTCCGCAGAAGAAGCGTAATGTTTCAGGTTGCCGTAATGCGTGGTGATGATTCCCCACACGCCTTTGTCGTTGAGATTCGACAGGATGGCTTCGGCAATAGCGCCTCCCAGCGTCGGGTCGGTACCGGCGCCAAATTCGTCAATCAGTATCAGCGTGCGCGAGTCGGCTGTTTCCACAAAATATTTCATGTTCAACAAATGCGAGCTGTAAGTGCTCAAATCGTTGTCGATGGATTGCTCGTCGCCGATGTCGATACAGATGGCGTTGAACAGCCCCATTTCCGAATTTTCGGACATCGGCGCCAGCAGCCCGCATTGAAACATGTACTGTACCAGTCCGGCCGTCTTCAAAGAAACGCTTTTCCCTCCTGCGTTGGGGCCGGAAATCAACAAGATGCGTTGCTTTGCGGTCAGGGCAATATCCAAGGGTATTACTTCCCGTTTTTCTTTTACAAAATTCACATACATCACCGGATGCCGCACTTTTTTCCATTCAAATGCCTGCTGATTGCGGAATATCGGTTTGACGGCCTTCAGTTTGAGCGCCAACAGCGCTTTTGCACGAATAAAATCGATTTCGCCAAGAAAAGCAAATGCGTGAAGCAGCCCTTCGATATTTGGCCGCAACCGGTCGGCGAAGGAAGTCAGAATACGGACAATTTCACGCTGTTCGGCAAAAAAGAGTTCGCGAACGGCATTGTTGAGGGCTACTACTTCGGCAGGTTCGATGTAGGAAGTGCGTCCTGTTGCGGATTCGTCGTGTACGATGCCGTTGATTTTCCGTTTGAACGAGCTGTTCACAGGGATAACGGTACGGCCTTCGCGGATGGAAGGCGTTACGCCTTCGTCCACCAAGCCGTCTGCCTGCGCCTGTTTGAGGATGCGTTGCATGGTTCGTGCCACAGAGGTCTGTTTGGAGGCGATTTCCCGCCGTATGTCGGCCAAAGCCGGAGATGCGCCGTCGCGCACCTGCCCGTGGCGATCAAGAAGGTGGTCGATATTTTTAACAACGTCGGGAAAACAGTTTACATCGCCTGACAAACGGCGCAACAACGGATATTGTTCCCGAGAGCGAAAGAAAACAAGTATTTCGCGAATGGTTTCCAACGCCTTTCCTAACGCAAAGACATCCTCCGTGTTGGGAAAAGTTCCCGGAACGGCAATATGATGCAGCATCGGCATCGCATCGAAAAAATCATGATCCGGAAAACCATTCTCCATCAGGCATATCTGTAAAAACTCATGGGTCTGTCCCGTTAGCAAGTCTATTTCGTCGAAAGACGTCAGGAAGGAAAGCTCGTCCGCTTTCCGAATCCCCAAAGGCGACAAACATCGCTCCTTCAACCACTCGCGGATATGCGAAAAACCGATTTTTTCTTCAAAATTACAGGGATATATCATCGCTATTTTTCAACAAATGTACGGATTTTTGGAAAAAAATTACTGCTGTCCGGTTAAAAAAACAAGAATTTATTCGGTTACCTCTTTTTGACCCTGCTTTAAACAACAGGACAATTTCAACAGAAAAAAGATATAATGCTAACAATCATCTAATTGACTCGCGCCTTCCGAATCAACCATGAAACAGGAAGGGTGTATATTTTCCTCTGCTGCTACAGAAGCTGTTTTTCCCCTACGGGAAATAAAAGTGGCGTGTCTGTGCATTTTTCTATTGACCTTATTCCCGCAGGGATTAATATCAACCGAACGAAACAAGCTCACGAACACCTTGTATAAAATACAGGGAGAGGAATAGAAAAACGGTTAATTCTTTTTTTGAGGTGCTATGAAAAACAATTCTTCTGACCTCCACTATAGCGCGAAGGCACGAAAGCACGAAGGCACGAAAGTAGAGGCAAAAGGCTTTCGCCTGAAAGCCATCCTTTGGAGAATGCGGAACGTCCTGAAAGGACGTAACTTTCATAACCGCAGGTCAACGACCTGCGGAAGCCTGTCCATAACTTCTTCTGCCTGAAAGGCAGTACTTGTCCTGCCGTTGACTGCGTCGATTTTCAATTCAGGCAGCCGCACTGCTGCGGGAGGCCTCCTTTCCCGCCGGTCGCTGACCGGCGGTTATGAAAATCAAGTTC
>JAIRLS010000284.1 GCA_031259205.1 Bacteroidales bacterium
GGAGTGTCCGAAAATAGACCGTACGCCGTCCGGATAGACAGGAACTTCAGTACAGATACAGATACTGGCGTCGGATGATTTGCCGGTATTCTAAAACGGATTGGGAAAATCGGTTATATATGTCCACGAATTACACGAATTTACACGAATTAATATGAGAAAATTCGTGCAAATTCGTGCAATTCGTGGACAAACTATACAATTTATCATTCGCTGGTAATGGTTATGACCGATTCCTGCATTCCGTCGGTTCGCGCTTTCAGGCGAATGGCGCCTTTTGTGCGGGCTGACTGAACGGTGGCAAGGGCTTTACCGAAATAAGTTGTGCGCGTATTGCCTTTAAATGGTTCGTTGCTGCGCAGGTCGCCGTTATCCAGACCGATAAGTTTACCCTCTCCTTCAATGGTGAATATGATAGTGCGGTCGTCGTTTGGTACGACAACGCCGTTTTCATCGAGCAGGCGGACGGTAATATGCGAGAGGTCCTGTCCGTCCGCTTCGATGACCGGACGGTCGGCTACCAGTTCTATCTTTACCGGTCTGCCGGCGGTCGACAATTCGTATGAAATCACTTCTACGCCCCTATTATAGCCTTTAGCGATAATTTTACCCGGGGAATACAGGGCGCGCCAATTGATAGTGTTATTGATATAACCGGACAATTTCCTTCGTCCCATGGAGGTACGGTTTACCCATAACTCTACTTCTTCGCAGTTGGTGATGGTTTGCAGGTGGAGCACTTGCCCGAAGTATGACGGGAATGTCCAGTGCGAAGCGATTTTCGGCCATGACCAGTGGTCTTTTCCATGATCAAGGTTCAGCGACTGGTCTACGACGGCGATGTTGAGTACCGGTTTGTCTTCGTTCCAGACGGCTTTGAGGAATGCGGCTATTGGTTTCTCGAACATGCAGACGTCGAAGGGACAGGTCGGCCAGCCTTTGCTGGGCAAACCGCTGCTTTCACCAAGGTAATCAACACCTGCCCAGATGAAGTATCCGAAAATAAAATCGTTGTTGCCCGTGTCGTACCATGGGTTCCGTTCCTCGTATTCGCGCACCCTTTCCTGGCTGCTGCGGTAGTATGGGAAGACCTCTGAGGCATAGATGATGCGTTTGGGATATTTCCGGTGGTCGTCGGCAAAGAACTGTTCCTGGTAATTGTAACCCACGACATCGAGTGCATCGTTGAAGCCGTTGGCGTTGTATGCACGCTTCCTTATATCATTGGGAGCGATAGCCATTGTAGCTTTCCGTGTCGGGTCTGTCTTGTGGACAAAATCCTGCAACATTTTCAGGCGTTCAACACCCGTCCCGGTCGTGTCGTTTTGTTCGACGACTTCATTACCGATACTCCAAAGGACGATGGACGGATGGTTCCTGTCGCGCAACAGCGCGGACGACATGTCTTTTTCCCACCAATCATCAAAATACTGCGCGTAGTATCCGCTTTTCCATTTATCGAATACTTCATCTATCACGAGAAATCCCAAACGGTCGCACAGGTCGAGAAACTCGGGTGCAGGCGGATTGTGGCTGCAACGGATGGCATTGCAGCCGTATTCTTTCAATATTTGCAGGCGGCGCTCGAATGAACGGTCAGGGACTGCTGTTCCCAGCGAGCCGGCATCCTGGTGTATATCCATACCTTTCATCTTAACAGGTTTCCCGTTCAGGAAAAATCCCTTGTCGGGGTCAAAGCGGATGTCGCGTATTCCGAAAGGCGTTTCATAGCGGTCTATAACCTTGCTGTTTTCGCGGACGACGGACACAAGCGTGTACATGGCTGGCTCGTCTATTGACCACAGGCGGGGATTGGCAACGGACAAACGATGATTTACCTCTTTCTTTTCACCTTCTGCAAGGTTTACCGGCGAAGACGCCTGTGCGGCTACGCTTCCGTCCGCCGCCCGTATTTCGCTTTCCAGTATCACGGTTTTGCTTTGTCCCGAATAATTTTCCACATTCGTGCGGACAACGACGCCGGCAGTTTCTTTTTCAATCTGCGGCGTAGTCACGTAGGTTCCCCAATTGGACACGTGTACCGGATTTAGCACTTTCAGCCATACATGCCGGTAGATGCCGGAGCCGGAATACCAGCGCGAAGTCGGACTGTTGGAATGATCAACCCTGACGGCAATGACATTTTTTTCTCCAAAGCGTATATACGGCGTGATGTCGTACTCGAAACTGGTGTAGCCGTATGGATGGAAACCGGCGTGCTTGCCGTTCACATATACGTCGCTCTGGTGGTAGACGCCGTCAAAATGGATGTAAACTTGTTTGCCTTCCTGCCCTGCCGGGAGTTCGAACGTTTTACGGTACCAGCCGGTACCTCCGGGAAGGTATGCCATGCTTCCCAAGCGCCAGTCGTTTTCGATGAAGGGCTGTCCGATACTCCAGTCGTGCGGCAACTGGACATCCGCCCAGCCGGTGTCGTCGAAAACGGGATTTTTTGCTTCCTGCACGTCGGCGAGCGTGAATTTCCAGTCGAAATCGAAACGGTCGTGAATGCGCGGCGAAGTTTGTGCGTTACTCACAAAAGCAGCCATTGTAATGGCTGCAATGATAAAAGTAGTTTTGATAATTTTCTGTTTCATATGTTATTTGTCTTTGATGTGAATATACTTGCGAATAAAGGCGAGGAAAGCGGGATAGTTCGGCGCTGCCACATGCCCGCCGCCATGATTACGGTAGGCGATGTCGCCCTCGATATAATCTTTGTTGATAACGGGCATGGGGATGGTTTGTCCCCGGTAGTCCATGGTATCGTGCATAATAAGTCCTTTCCCGCCGAGAAGTTCGTACACGGGACTGGCAGCAGCAGCCGTGAGGTATTGACCGTAGGGATCAACCCATGCTTCGCCGGCTTGCGGTCTGCCGCAACCGATAAAGACCGGACGGGGCGCGCAGAGGGCGAGCAGCGTTTCGGCATCAACGGGCATGTCCATCACCTTGCGGGGCATGTAGCCGTCCGTCGATACCGGATGCAAACCAACGTATTTGAGGCTGCTGCCGGCTATCCAATAATAGGCAGCCGGGTCGGCGGCAATGTTTTCCATTTCCTCGCCCCAATGACGGCGGCTCTGCACCACGCCCAT
>JAIRLS010000028.1 GCA_031259205.1 Bacteroidales bacterium
CAGTCCGTCGACTACGGCGCGGCGGTAGGCGATCTGCCCGTTCCTGACCGTATCGGCTACGAGTTCGGCGGATGGTTCACCCAGCCGGACGGCAACGGCATACGCTACACTTCCGTCACTACTTACAGTATGACAGGTGATGTCATACTGTACGCCCAATGGACGGAAGGCGTCACCGGCGTAGAAGACAGGCTGAAAACGGAGGTCTTCGCCTTTCCCAATCCCTTCGCCGGCGCTCTGCACCTCACGGGCGCGGAAGGCTGCACCCTCACGGTATTCACCCCCGCCGGCGCCATCGTCCACACCCAAAAGATCACCGGCGCTAATGAAACCCTCTCGCTGGAACAGTTGCCGGCAGGACTTTACCTCTTCCGCCTCGAAAAAGACGGAAAAACAAAAACGCTGAAAATGGTGAAAGACGGAAGGTGAAAAGTGAATGGTGAAGTTGCCGTCGGCATTAAGTCCGGAAGGATTTCCGTGATTTGACGCCGGAGGTCGAGTTTCAGGGGACGGGATCGTATCCGTGGCCGCCCCACGGATGACACCGCAGGAGGCGTTTGAGCGACAGCCATCCGCCTTTCAGCGCTCCGTATTTGCGCAGGGCTTCCAGCGCATATTGCGAGCAGGTGGGAGTGAAGCGGCACGAGGCCGGCATGAGCGGCGACAGGCAATACCGGTAAAACTTCACCAGCCATATCAGAAGAAGTTTAACCGGTTGCTGCATGGCGGGCGATGTGATGCAGGATTTTTTGCACTGCTGTTGCTATTTGTGCATACGGCGCCGCTTTGTCGGCGGTGTAGATCAGCATCAGGCGGATATGCAGGTCTTCGTTTGCGGCGTTCAGCAGTTGTTTGTTCAGTCGGAAGGCTTCCCGTGTGCGCCGTTTGATCAGGTTGCGCTGTACGGCGCGTTTGAAGCGGCGTTTGGGAACGGCCACTGCGAATGCGCTCCGGTACGGGCAGGAAGCCGTTGTTGTCCAAATGGCTTTGAAGGGGAGGTGAAAAACGCTTTTTCCGGAAACAAACAACTCCGAAATAGCCCGTTTGCCGCATAAACGTTCTGCCTTGCATAAAGTATGTCTCGTGTTTTCATGCATTGTTTCAGGGCATAAGCGTAGCGCCGGCGCTATTGTTCTTCGACCGGATCGTTTTTCAGGTGATGCTCGATGGCCATCGTCATGGAGGGGAACTGTGCGGAAGGCGCTTGAATGTCAATGCGCAGGTTTGCTTCTTTCGCGGCTTTCACTGTTGCCGGACCGAAGCAGGCAATCAATGTTTCTCCCTGTTCAAAATCCGGAAAATTTTGCAACAGCGATTTTATTTCGGTGGGACTGTAATACACCAACACGTCGTAGTCGGAAATCTTCATGTCCGACAGGTCGCTGACGACCGAACGATAGAGCACCACTTTGGTGGTTTTGTACTTTTTCCTGTCCAGCATACGCGGAATTTCGGGCTTGTGCGGATCGGACAGCGGGAGCAGGATCTTTTCTTCCTTGTGTTTTTGCATGAGTGCAAGTAATTCGTCCAGCTTTGCCGCGAAAAAAATCTTCCGTTTGCGGTAAACGATGTACTTCTGTAAATAATTGGCAATGGATTCCGACGTACAAAAGTATTTCATGGCGTCGGGTACGGTGATTCGCATTTCGTCGCATATCCTGAAAAAATGATCGACGGCGGTTTTGCTGGTCAAAAAAACTGCCCCGTGTGCAAGTATTTCCACTTTGTAAAGCCTGAACTCTTTGATAGAAACTCCTTCTATCCTGATAAACGGCTTGAAATCGACCTTTAACTGATATTTTTCGGACAGTTCGGCATAGGGCGATTTTTCCGTTCCACTCGGCGGTGGTTGTGATACTAATATGTTTTTTATCTTCAAGATATGATATTTTATATTCCTACAATAAAACTATATAACAACATAATGAATGAATGACATACATGATTTTATCAAAACGATAAAAGGCAAAATTTCAAGGCTGCAAAGATACAAAATGAAATAAAATACAGGAAGTTTTTTTGTGTGAATAATTTGAAAAAAACGAAAAAAACGAAAAATATAAATCAGAACGAAAAGCCCGACAATGGTAAGGATAAACGGTAAATTGTTATTAATAAAAGGGATGCAGATGGTCAGCGGAAAAATGACGATTCCCTGCATAGCATTACACAAGTAAAGATTATAGATGTATTCCTTAACGACAGGATTGATAAGGAAAATATTTCCGAAAACCTGCCAGATGGAGATATTGAAGAACAGCAACAGTACGGAGGCCAGCGTGAACAGGATCATGGCGATGCCGTAACTGTTGAAAGGCAGCCCGACGCTTGTTTTGGAAATCAGGAAGGAGAAGACAATGCCCGTCACCAGAAAACTGAACAGGTTGGCATAAAAGATGGCCTGCCGGTCGCGTTCCTTCTTTTCCGTTTGTATCCTTTTTCTCCAGTAGTAGCTGAAAAACGCCCTGATAATCGTATAGAGATTGCGTCCGAAATGGTATCTGATGGAGGTGAAGAAAATCGCCATTCCCAGCAGTATCAGTATGACCGACGCCGGCGGATACCCGTCTTTACGGGCGTTGAACGGCATCGGGGGACGAACGGTTTTTATTTCGGTGCGTTGTCCGGCAATGACACTGTCTTTTACCGCATACGGCATGACAGTCCTTCCGGAAGACATTACATTTCGTTCCAACTCCGTTGTTTTCATCGTGTCGGGAAAGACAACAGGCTGGAAACTTCCGATATCCCTGCGAAACAGCGACAAAGGATCTGTTCCGGCAGAGAATCCCACCTCTTTTTTGACGCGAGGTGGAAGGACACGCGGTCTGGAAGAGGAATCTTCACGGCTGATCACCTGTTCGATGACATCCTGCGCGTGTTCCAAATTAATCCTCTCCGGCGCGGGAACGTCTAACTGCATTCGTAAAAGCGGACGGACAGGAACAATCATAAGAGAATCCGGTTGAACCGACATCTGAAAACAATGTTTTGAAAACACAAAAGTATCAAATTTTTATCAGTTAAACAATTGCGATTGAAATTGGTTAATTCTTTTTTTGAGGCGCTATGGGTCAATGGACTGTTCCAGACGTGTTTTGTTTCCCGCTTTCTTCCCATCCCTTTTAAAAGTCCTTTCAGGACGTTCCGCATTCTCCAAAGCGGATGGCTTTCGTGCCCTCAGGCAAAAGCCTTTCGCCTCTATATTCGTACCTTCACCCTTACAGTACTAAAGAGGGAAACAACACGGATGGAACAGTCCTCCGGAACAATAGCGCTTCAAAAAAAGGTTTAGCTGATTTTTTTCGATTTTTTTTTTCCGATGTTGTTTAAATAAAAAAAATCCGTACCTTTGCGCTCCAATTTTCAAAGTAAAAATCGAAACATACAGGCGGTTATAAGATATATAAAAGCCTGATATTATAAGAGATATGAGTAAAAGGAAGAAGATATCAGCCGACAGGCGTAAGGAAGCGAACAAGCAAAAAAGTTTCGCTATTCTAAGGAATTGCCCTACCTCTCCGCGTAAAATGCGTTATGTAGTAGACATGATTCGCGGGGAAGAAGTCAACAGAGCGTTGGACATTTTGAAATTTAGCAAGAAAGAAGCTGCAGGACGTGTTGAAAAGCTTCTGAAATCGGCTATCTCCAACTGGCAAAGGAAAAATGAAAACGAACGTCTTGAAGATAATGTACTGGTAGTGTCGGAAATAAAGGTAGACAGCGGGCGCGTGATAAAACGGCTTCGCACAGCCCCCCAAGGTCGCGGATACCGCATGTTAAAACGCTCCAATCATGTAACTCTCGTAGTGGACAAATTCAATAACGAAACTCAAGTTCAAACTCAAACTGAAAATAAATAAGTAACTGTAAATGGGACAAAAAACAAATCCAATTTCAAACCGTCTGGGAATCATCAAGGGTTGGGATTCCAACTGGTACGGCGGTAAAAATTTCTCGGAGAAAATCGTAGAAGACAACAAAATCCGCAAATACCTGAACGCTCGTTTGGCCAAAGCCAGTATAGCCAAGATCATTATTGAACGAACCCTGAAATTAATCACAGTCACCGTACACACAGCGAAACCCGGTCTGATCATCGGTAAAATGGGGCAAGAAGTGGACAAACTCAAGGAAGAATTGAGGAAAATCACCCAAAAAGACATACAAATCAATATTTTCGAGATAAAACGCCCCGAATTGGACGCCGCTATCGTTGCCGCCAATATCGCACATCAGGTAGAAGGCAAAATTTCCTACCGGCGGGCGATGAAAATGTCTATCATGTCCACCATGCGCATGGGAGCGGAAGGAATCAAAATTATTGCCTCCGGTCGTTTGGGCGGCGCCGAAATGGCCCGTACCGAAATGCTCAAAGAAGGGCGGATTCCCTTGCATACTTTTCGCGCCGACATTGACTTTGCCCTCGCCGAAGCGCTCACTAAAGTAGGACTGATAGGAATTAAAGTGTGGATTTGTAACGGCGAAGTGTATGGAAAACGCGATTTGTCGCCGAATATCGGTAATTATACCTCTTCAATGGCAGGCAATACAGGCCGTCCGCGTGGAGAATACCGTGAAAGAGGCGAACATGGCGACCGTAGAGATCGCAGCGAAAGAGGCGACCGTAGAGATCGCGGACGCAACGATCGTAACCGTGGTGACCGCAATCGCGGAGGAAACCGAAAAAATCAAAAAAAATAACAGGATATCCAAATTTGCCGATGCGCCGTTACCCACCGGCAAACAAACATCCAATAATAAAAAAAGCGTAAGAAATGTTACAACCCAAGAAAACAAGATTCAGAAGGCAGCAGAAAGGACGCATGAAAGGAAATGCCCAACGCGGGCATGAACTTTCATTCGGGTCGTTTGGCATCAAAACCCTCGAAAATGCCTGGATAACGGGACGCCAGATCGAGGCTGCACGTCAGGCAATCACACGATACATGAAACGTGAAGGACAATTATGGATTCGCATCTTTCCGGATAAACCGATTACCAAAAAACCTGCCGAAGTACGTATGGGCAAGGGAAAAGGCGCACCGGAAGGATTCGTGGCCCCCATCACACCGGGACGCATTATGTTTGAAATAGAAGGAGTACCCTTCAATGTGGCAAAGGAAGCGCTCAGACTTGGAGCGCAGAAACTTCCCGTGCAAACAAAATTAGTTATACGTCGCGATTACGTGTTTGAACAATAAAAGATACGAAAATGAAAATGTCAGAAGTAAAGGAATTATCAACCGGCGAGTTGAAGGAACGCATCGACACCGAGAAAAATATGCTGGTAAAGATGAGATTAAATCATGCCATTTCGCCGTTGGATAATCCGATGAAATTGAAATTTATCCGCAAAGATATTGCCCGCATGCTCACCGAATTGAAAAGAAGAGAAGCAGCAGAAATAAAGTAATCAGACGATAATGGAAAAAAGAAATCTAAGAAAAGAACGCATTGGTGAAGTAGTGAGCGACAAAATGAACAAAACCATTGTCGTTGCCGTTAAAACCAAAGTAAAACATCCGATATACGGAAAATTTGTTAATAAAACGTCCAAGTTTTACGCTCATGACGAAGAGAACACATGTGGGACGGGAGATACCGTCCGTATCATGGAAACCCGTCCGTTGAGCAAGAATAAGAACTGGAGACTGGTCGAAATCATTGAAAAAGCAAAGTAATCATGATACAACAGGAAAGTAGATTAGCAGTAGCCGACAACAGCGGCGCAAAAGAAGTCCTGTGCATCCGCGTACTGGGAGGCACCCGCCGCCGTTATGCCAGCGTAGGCGACACAATTGTTGTAGCCGTGAAGGACGCATTGCCGTCGGGAGAAGTAAAGAAAGGCTCTGTGAGCAAGGCAGTGGTAGTACGCACCAAAAAGGAAATCGCCCGCGCCGACGGTTCTTACATCCGCTTCGATGATAATGCCGTAGTCCTGCTCAATAATGCCGGAGAAATCAGAGGAACACGTATTTTCGGTCCCGTTGCCCGCGAATTGCGCGACGGATTCATGAAAATCGTTTCCCTCGCACCAGAAGTACTGTAAATCGCAAGTAAAGAAAAATAAAATGAGTCTGAAATTACATATCAAAAAAGGCGACACGGTAATTGTAAACGCCGGAAACGACAAAGGCGCCCAAGGTCGCGTGCTGGAAGTCATCCACGACAAGAAAACGGGGCGTGTACGCGCCCTGGTAGAAGGTGTGAACATGGTAACCAAACACACCAAACCTAACGCCAAAAATACCAATGGCGGCTTCGTTAAAAAAGAAGCGCCCATCCATATCTCAAATTTGAACCCGATTGACCCGAAAGAAAAAAAAGCCACTCGCATCGGCAGACGGACAGAAAACGGCCAACAGGTTCGCTATGCTAAAAAATCAGGGGAGATTATCAAATGAAAAAATACATTCCTACATACAAAACCAAGTATCAGAAGGACATCATTCCCGCTCTGATGAAAGAATTCAACTACACCAGCGTGATGCAAGTGCCCAGGATTGAGAAAATCATCATCAATCAAGGAGTAGGCCGCTATTCGGTAGCCGACAAGAAAATCGTCGATGCTTCCATCGCGGAAATATCTGCCATTGCAGGACAAAAAGCCGTTGCAACGGTTTCCCGCAAGGATATTTCCAACTTCAAACTCCGCAAAGGCGTTCCTGTTGGCGTATGCGTCACTTTACGCAGCGACCGCATGTACGAATTTCTCGAAAGACTGATAGCAGTATCACTTCCGCGTATCCGCGATTTTAAAGGCATTTCGGCTAAATTAGACGGACGGGGCAATTACAGCCTCGGCATTTCCGAACAAATCATCTTTCCCGAAATAGACATCGACAAAGTGGTCAAAATCATCGGACTGGAAATAACCTTCGTAACTACCGCCCACACCGACGAAGAAGGCTATGCTCTGCTTCGCGAATATGGATTACCGTTTAAAAATATAAAAAAGAATTAGAATATGGCTAAAGAATCTATGAAAGCCCGCGAAGTGAAACGCGCAAAGATGGTCGCCAAATATGCTGAAAAACGCGCCAAACTGAAAGCCGAAGGCGATTTTCAAAAGTTGGCAACCCTGCCGCGCAATTCCAGCGTCGTTCGCATTCACAACCGATGTTCATTGACGGGACGGCCGAAAGGCTACATGCGTCAGTTCGGCGTCAGTCGCATCGTGTTCCGCGAAATGGCCTCCAAAGGATTGATACCGGGCGTTAAAAAAGCCAGCTGGTAAGCGCGTCCGTCCATCCGGTAGAGAGAGGCAAGGCGATGAGAATCGCCGACTGCCTTAGCTTGTCTTGATTCCACTCAAGCAGTTGACGGCACACACGCCGTCATTTATTGTTATGATTCTATTTGTTGCTCCTGCAATATCCTTTTCGTGTGTAACGATGATCACAGCGATACCGGTACGATTCCTGACTTTGACACTGGGACGTTCTAAAAAATTTTCCAAAATTTTGGTCGAAAAGTTTGCTGTATTGTTTCAGTTATCGTTTCACCGCTGAGAGGCAATCTGATTTTCATAGAGGTTATCGTTTGGTAATGTCAATCACTTTATCTACACTCAAACCGATATGACTGCTTTTGAGTATTCTTTCAAGTTCCTTGTACATTTTATACGCAGCAAATACAGGTACAGATGTGCGCTTCAATGCGTTTGGGGGTAAAGTGGGAGGACATCATCCCGTTCCTTTTCCTTTTCCTCAAATAAATCCCATTCGCCACAATGGGTGGAAATCCACTTTTGCCGGCATGATACAACTCCGCTATCTCTTCTTCCGATGAACTGCCCCAAATTGTCTTTCACTCGCGAAAACGACCTCCGTTTTTATCCACCACAACAACACTTGTCCTCCCCGACCTGTTTTTCTTTCTACGTACAAA
>JAIRLS010000040.1 GCA_031259205.1 Bacteroidales bacterium
CCCTGTTGAAAAAAAGCAATGCCGAAGTCGGCGATAGCAATATGCAATTCAAAAATAGAACCGTCGAGGCTTTTGAAAGGAATATTCCTGTCGAAACAGGAAAGACAGATGATTCAATACGAAATCATCCGTATGGGGGGGCGTATGTGATACGCCACGACAACCTCAACAGGGAATGTGCATCACCTGTCCTCCCCCGCTCCGCCTCTACATTCGTGCTTTCGTGCTTTCGTGCCTTCGTGCCTTCGCGCTTTCGTGCCTTCGTGCCTTCGCGCCTTCGCGCTATAATGGAGGTCAGAAGGATTGTTTTTCATAGCACCTTAAAAAAAACAAACACAATGAAAATGAAAAAGAATTAACCAAATTTTTCCGTAAAAAACTTTTTTCATTCTTTCGCTTGGAAATATTATCCTGTTCGTCTAATTTTGCGGTTATTAATAAATAAAATAAATCCCGATGAAAAAGTTAATCGTTTTATTTGCGTTTTTTGTTATGCCGTATGTGACGGGCGTGTCGGCGTCGAACGACGAAGCGTGTATCACGTCCGGTGCAGAGTTATCAATAAAAGAGGTCTGTGATTTTTTGAAAAAGTGCGGTCACTATTTTATTGCAACGGTGGACGGCGACCAGCCAAGAGTACGCCCATTCGGTACGGCGGCTATTTTTGAAAATAAGTTGTACATTCAAACCGGAAAGCACAAAAGAGTGTCGAAACAGTTGAAAGCCAATCCGAAGATTGAGATATGCGCTTTTGATCAGGCCGGAGGGAAATGGCTCCGGATAGAAGCTGTGGCGGTAGAAGACGACAGGGTGGAAGCCAAGCAGTTCATGCTGGACGAATATCCTTCGCTGAAAAAGATGTACAAAGCCGACGACGGCAACACACAAGTGTTTTACCTTAAAAATGCGACGGCCTTTTTTTCGTCCTTTGAAGGCGAGCCGAAAACGGTGAAGTTTTAAAAGAACGGTCTGACGGCAAAATTGGCCGGCATCATTTTATAACCATTGTCCATGCACGATAAAATCATCATTCTTGACTTCGGCTCCCAGACGACGCAACTCATTGCCCGCCGGCTGCGCGAACTGAACGTTTATTGCGAAATCGTTCCTTACAATAAATTTCCGACAGGCGACGCTTGGGTAAAGGGCGTGATTCTTTCCGGAAGTCCCTTTTCCGTCAATGATGCGGACGCTTTCAAACCCGATCTGTCCGCTGTCAGGGGACGGTTTCCGTTGCTGGGCATCTGCTACGGGGCGCAGTATCTCGCTTATCTTTCGGGCGGAAAGGTTGAAAAGGGCGATAGCCGCGAGTACGGACGGGCGGTACTGCAACCGGCGGACACAACCGACCGGCTGCTGAAAAACGCCAAAACCGTTTCGCATGTGTGGATGTCGCATGGCGACAGCATCACGGAACTGCCGGCCGGTTTCCGTATCATCGCCTCAACGGAAGACGTACCGGCAGCCGCCTTTACCATCGATGGCGAACCTACGTGGGGAGTGCAGTTCCATCCTGAAGTCTTCCATACCGAAGACGGAATGCTTTTTCTGGAAAATTTTGTCGCTATCTGCGGCATGAAAAAAGACTGGACGCCGGCCTCGTTTGTCGAAGCTGCCGTGCATACGCTCAAAGAACAACTGGGCAACGACAAGGTGATCCTCGCACTGTCGGGAGGCGTCGATTCATCGGTCACCGCGGCGCTGCTCAACAGGGCTGTCGGCAGCCGCCTGACCTGCATCTTCGTTGATCACGGACTGTTGCGCAAAAATGAGTTCGAAAACGTATTGCGCGACTACGAACATCTGGGACTGAACGTCGTCGGAGTGAAAGCGTCCGAACGGTTTTTCCGGCAACTGGCCGGAGTGAGCGATCCGGAACAGAAACGGAAAATTATCGGCAAGGGGTTTATCGAGGTATTTGAAGAAGAAGCCCGCCGGTTGAAAGACGTCCGGTGGCTGGGACAGGGAACCATCTACCCCGATATTATCGAATCGCTGTCCATCACCGGCGCCACCATCAAATCGCATCACAATGTGGGCGGGCTTCCCGACAAGATGAAAATGCAATTAGTGGAGCCGCTCCGCCTGCTCTTTAAGGACGAAGTACGCCGCGTAGGTCGCGAACTGGGCATGACGCCGCAACTGGTCAACCGTCATCCTTTCCCCGGACCGGGACTGGGCATCCGCATACTGGGCGAGGTCACCCCCGAAAAAGTGCGCATCCTGCAGGACGCCGACGATATCTACATCCGGATGCTCAAGGAGTGGGATCACTACGATAAAGTATGGCAGGCGGCGGCCATACTGCTGCCCGTCCGTTCGGTCGGCGTGATGGGCGACGAGCGTACCTACGAAAACACGGTTGTCCTGCGAGCCGTCACTTCCACCGACGCCATGACAGCCGACTGGGCGCACCTGCCCTACGATTTCCTCGCCAGAGCGTCGAATGAAATTATCAATAAAGTAAAAGGAGTCAACCGGGTGGTGTACGACATCAGCTCCAAACCGCCGGCCACCATCGAGTGGGAATGACCTGAACTGCCCCATCGTCAGGCGTTGTCAAGAAATAAACGTTACGGTAATCCGGACTGCTTCCTGCTTCGTTCGTTCCTCGCAGCTATCATGCGGATGTTCTTTGGATGACGTATTGAAAAGTGCTCAAACCCGTCGTCAGGTAGTAGATATTCCACCGGTAAAATCGGAATATACGGGACATCGTTCCCATCACAAAACAGGTACTGCCTGTGGGCGAGTCAATACAGGTCATTATTCCGGCAGGCGTAAATGCTCGGATTCAATATAGTCCGAATGCAAAGAGTACAGTGAGCTATATGTCGATATATCAGCACTTGCCTTATAAACGCATGGCCGGATTCTTTAAAGACATGTTTTCTTTGCCACTTTCGGAAGGCAGTATAGAGAACATATCCTAATGGACATCTTGGGATTATCTTATTAGATAGTTGTAAGTTACGTTTGTTGGTTGGCTTTGGTAATATGATACGGCAATTTCTTTCATCGCATTGATCCGTTGTTTTTCCAAATTAACCTCATCTTTATACTGTTTCATCTGAAAATCCCATTGTTTTTTCACTTCAGCGCTGACTTTATTTTCAATATTCTTTGTCAAAGTCTGCTGTTCTGCATAACAATTTGATGAAGGATCAATCTTTGCCAAAATTTCCAAAGCCTCTTCGTAATATTGTGCTGCCATCTTTGCTTTTGCTTGTTGTAATAATTCTGCACAATGTTGATTCTGATAGTCTACGAATGTTTCTACTGATTTGGATAAAATTTTGTCATAACAAGCGGGAACCTCTTCCGGAACAGACATCAGTAACCCTAATGCCTGTTCGTATTGTTGCATTTTGATATAGGTATCTGCCTTTTTCACAATATTATCACAATTTTCCTCGTAATATGCAATTATTTTCTGCTTGCCTTCTGATACAAACGTTACAAACGCTTTGTCTGTAACAGGAATTTGAGAAATAGCGTTGGTAAGGGCAATTTCTTTTGTTTTCCCACTGCCTTTTAAAGATTTGGTAACAGAAGAAAATATCATATTGTTACTTACCTGTTTAATATACAATGATAATTCCGTTGTAA
>JAIRLS010000172.1 GCA_031259205.1 Bacteroidales bacterium
ATCGGAATGCTGTTATTTTCGACCGCCGTGCCTTTGAATACCGCAATACTGTTGAATCGATTCTGTGTGGCATGGTAATTTAGAAATATTCCGTTAATTGACGAGCCGATACCGTCATCGCCATCGTTGCCGTTAAAGGCGATGGTCCGTATCCATTTGGAATTCGCCATGCTCGTGATGCCGACCGGTACATTGGGCCAATTGGTAACATTGTCGACAGCATCGTTGCGATAGCCGCCAAGCGCTTTGGCAGTGCCGCCCACGTAGAAAAATTCGCCTTTGGATACCGTTCCTTCCGTCAGGTTGAACTTGTAGGTTCTGGCTCCGCCTTCCATCCAGCCGGCGGGGCCGGCAGTATTATTGGGCGTGTTGGTCACGATGACGCTGTAAGGCGTTTGGGCAAAGTTGATCTCTTCCAGCGCCAGAAACTGCATGTATTCGTAGCCACCTGAATGTTTCTTTTCGCCTTCCATGTGGGGATTATTGAAAGTAGCACCATCGCCTGCTGCCGGAGCGTCCGATCCTCTGGGGTCGCTCATTACGCCGGAGATGACAAAGGCGCCGTTATAGTAGCGTTTTCCGTTGTCAGTGACCGTTGCGTTCATGCTTTGGTTAATTTCGGCGGCGTCGAGGGTAAAGGTTCTCGAATCCTCGTCGCCCGTTACGGCGAAATTGACCGTTCCCGCCTTGTAGGGAGTACCGGTAACGGGTATTTCAATGGTTCCGTTGCCGGGCTGGGTGATGGTCACGTCAAAGACGTTCTCTGTGACGACGCCGGGCGCCGCTTCGCCGCTCACCGCTATCGACAGCGTAAACACCTCTATTCCCAAAGCGTCGCTGTAGGGCAGAAGCAACCGCAAGTTGTCGCCGACGGATTTGGTGTAGACCAGATTATTTTCCGACAGCGACAAGGTACCGACGACGAGCGTCGCGCCGGCTTCTACGGTGACTGTCAGCGGGGAAATAGCGACCGGTTCGCCGGTGGTGGGATGGGTATAGCTGACGGTGATGTTGAAAGTCGCTTCGCCTGCCGTTACCGGCGTGCCGGAGAGCGGTACGAGGATCTCGCCTGCCGGTGCGGAGAGCGTTATCGCAAAGTTGTTCACTGCATTAATGCCTGTCGCCGTTGTAGTGACGGAAACCGTAAAGGATTCGTTACCGATGCCGCCCGAATACGGGATCACCAGATGCGTTTCATCGGTAATCGGCAGATTGGATTTCAACACGGCGGATACGGAGGGAACGCCGAACGACAGTACGGCCGAATACTGTGTGATATCCACCTCTTTAGATTTGTCGTCCGCACGCAGGATGATTTTGCCTGTGCGGTGCGTCCCCGTATTTTTTGGCGCAGTGACGGTGATGGTCTGGTCGCCCGAGCCGGCCAGCGTATTCACCGTTACCCACGCGCAACCGCTTTTGTCTATCGTCCAGTCCGTGTTGGATTGAACTGCAAGTTGCAAACTGCCTCCTCCGTGTTCGAAGGTCAAGGAGGTCACATCCGTTGCGATCCGGCTTTCCGGTTTGTCTTCGGCGTCGTCGCCGCAAGACGTTCCCCAAAATATGACTGCAACAATCATAAGGGCTTGTTTAAATTTGGTTTTCATAGAAAATTTATTTATTTGTTATTAAAAAATTAGAAATTAAACTGAAGTTTTGAGTGATGATTCCTGTTCAAAGTGCATGTCGTTCAGGGAATTTCTGATGTCTTTCCCCGGCATGTAGAGTATTTTCCGGTTTTTGATTTGCGAGGCCGACACTTTTTGAGGGTCTTCAGCGCCTGCGCTGCCGAACGACACCTTAAAAATGCCGAAATCGCCCAGTCGCAGTTTATAACCGTCTTTCAAATATTTGGGAAGAGATTCCACAAAATTGATCAATGTATTGTATACATCGC
The DNA here is from genome assembly GCA_031259205.1 of Bacteroidales bacterium. Classification (GTDB taxonomy): domain Bacteria; phylum Bacteroidota; class Bacteroidia; order Bacteroidales; family UBA4181; genus JAIRLS01. The sequence goes on from JAIRLS010000172.1 coordinate 1,898, forward strand.
CTGTACTGAGCGAAGACAGTGCGGCTATTTCCTCCGCAATGCGTTTCAACTCTATTTCTCCGGCATAAACCGGCGAAGCGTAATACTTGGGCGCCGCCGACCTGTCAAGCGGATTCGCCTTGGATAAAATTTTGTATTTCATGATAATAAAGATTTAATTAATATTTAAAATTGTGATTTTATTCGAGGGGGTAGAAACGCAGTGCGTTTTGAGGTAAAACGCACTGCGTTTTGAGATAAAACGTACTGCGTTTTGAGGTAAAACGCACTGCGTTTTATTGCTTCTCCGACAGAATTATTTTTACTGTTCATTATCTGCTATTTACTGTTTTCTATTTTTTGCTGTTTATCCGTATGTTCCGGCATTGGTCAGATTGCGAACGATTTCGGTTTGCGAGTACACGTTTCCGAAACGGTCGGTAGCCCGTATTTCGATGGTTTGTGCGGAGGGATTAACGAGCGTGTGCAGGTAGGCGTGCTTGTTGTTGGGGCTGTAATTGTCCGGATTACGGTTCAACACGCCCAGATGGTATCCCCTTGCCCATTCGTCTTTGGTGGTGGCGATTTTGACGAGATTGCCGGCGAACTGTCCGTCTTCGTATGCTGCGACAGTCCATCCGGCGTCGGCATTGAACACGTTGGCCACGATTTTGTGTCCCTGTCCGTAGGAGAAAGTTCCGTACGTTCCTCCGAAAGAGTCGTCGCCCCAGTGCAGTCTGATTTGGAAATTTTTGCTGTAACGGGTTGATTTGTAATACCAGTTGTCCAGATGATTTCCTTTTACCTCGTACACGGCGTATCCGTTGGGCGTTCCGTCGCCGTTGATGACCGATTTCCACCAGGAGCCGCAGGCGGCTGCATGGATAAACTCATGCACCGTTAAGGGCGAAGTGATGTCGAAATGTTCGGCGTAGTGCGTATGTCCGCACATCAGATGCGCTTTTGCGAAAGGTTTCAGCAGGTTGAGCAGGGCAGTCCTGTTTTTATAATTGGAGTTGCGGAGGGGAATGTGATAATACACGATGACGGTTTTGCTTTTGGGTACAAAACTCAGGTCTTGCCGCAGCCATTCTATCTGATGGTCTTCAAAACCGGCGGTATAGCTGTCCTTGTTGGAAAAGATGACGTCGTCCAGACAGACGAAATGGATGTTTCCCCGGTTGAAGGAATAGTCCAACGGTCCGAAGACCTCGCAAAACCGGTCGGCATTTCTGGGCGAGCTGGTGGTTCCGCCTGTTTTATCGTGGTTGCCGATGGTGGTGAAATAGATCATGTCGGACGATCCGGCTATGATTTTCATTTGGGCCAACAGTTCCGGATGGTCGGCCACCATGTCGCCCATAAACAGTCCGTAGCAGGGTTTGGCGGAAGCGCCGGTCAGCGTTTTGAGGTCGTTCATGGTTTCGTTGTTGAACCGGTTGACCTCTGCTGTGGAGGCGACCTGCGGGTCGCCGACGGCCAGCAGGGTAAACTCGTTTTCTACCGCCGGCAGAGGGGCGAGGGTGAAGTTGAACTGTGCGGGGTTATTGATCGACGCATAGAACAGTGCTGCATTGCTTCCTGCGGCTACGTTGATTTGATGGGTTTCCGGCACGGAATAGAAAATGAATCCGGCGTCGTCATGCTTTTTGAGCCGCCATTTCCCGTCTGCATCCGTTTTCACGCATGAAAAGCCGTCGCTTACCACTACGCCCGGCACGGGTTTTCCGTCTGTGTCGGTAATTTGCCCGTAGCAGTCGGTAACGGAGACGGTCAGGGTGGAAGTGCCTATGGGAGCGGTTCGGTCGCCTCTTACCAGCACGAAATTGTATCTGCCCGAATCCATGTTCGGCACTGTGATGGTAGCGGAATTTTGCGTAACTGCGGTCACCTCGCACAGGTAGCTTTTCCGTCCGTCCAGCGAGAAGGTGATTTTGATTTTGTCGCCTGTCAGGAACCCCACGCCGTTAACGACTAACGGTTCCCCCACGGTGACATTCAGGGAGGAAGGAACGGAAGCGTTTTCGATGAGTTTTTCTTCCCCGTTGCCGCTGCTGCCGCCATTGTCGTCGTCGCCGTTATTGTCGGGTTCCTTTTCCGGTACGTCCGCCTCTTTCCCGCAAGCGGACAAGGCCCACAGAAAGGCTGTCCAGCAGGAAACGAGAAGGATAAAAAATTTACGTCGGGTCATGATGCTATCATTTTATTGCAGGAACTGGGTAACGCCGGGGCCGCTTTCGATGTCGAGCAAAGAATAGGAAACATCCTGACAGGGCGTCATTACCTTTGGGGTAAGCGTCCTGGGTTGCAGCCACTGCCTTTTTTTGTTCAGCGTGCCGCCCAGCATGGCATAAGAACTGACGTCGGTGGCGGTGGGGCCGTAAAAGAAGCCGGTGTTCGTGCCTTTCATGAAAAATTTTTGCTCCGACTGGTCGTCCGGGTTGACCGGATTGTAGAGGTCGTTTTTCGGCACCAGATATCCCCAATCGTTCATTGCGTTATATCCGTCGAGGGTTCTGTTGCCGAAGAAAACGGCGTCCATCGGCACGGTATTTTTCGTCACGTTGAGTCCTCTAAACGCGGCGATGCCGGTGAAGGTACGGTTGGCGTCCGTAAAGTTGGTCATCAGTCCGCTTCTTTGGGAACCGAAGCCGTCGCCGGTAGCGCCCGGATTGTTGTAGGAGATGGTGCGTATCCATTTGGCATGGCTGATGTCCACTATTCCGCAGGTGTTGTATCCGTTAAGCGATTTGGCCGTTCCTCCTACGTAGAAAAATTCGCCTGTGTACACCTGTCCCTGCGTGAGGTTGAATTTGAAGGTTTTGGAGCCTCCGGCGGCCCATCCGTTTTCCTGAGGGCCGTTGCCCGCAATGTTATTGCAGATGACTACGGAATAGGGGGTAACGGAAAAATCAATATCTTCCAGCGCCAGAAACTGTATATACTCGTAAGGCCCTGCATGTACGCTGGCGCCGCCCATGGTAGGGTTGGAGAATGTGGCGGACGCGCCGGTAGCCGGCGCGTCTGTGCCCCTTGGGTCGGGCATGATGCCGGAAATCAGGAAAGCTCCGTTGAGGTTTGGCACATCCTCCATCACAGCGCTGGTTAAGGTTTGTGTAGACTGACCGGAATAGGAGGTTTGGATGGTAAAGATGATTTCTCCTGTGGTAGCAGGCATTCCCGAAAGCGGTACGATGATGTTGCCCGAAATGCTGTTGATGGTTATCGGAAAGTTCTCTACGGGATTAACGCCGGCTGCTCCGGCGCCCGATACCGCGACGGAAACGGAAAATCCTTCATTGCCCAGCGCCTTTTTATAGGGAATTTTCAGGGAAATATCGCTTATGACTACTCCGGCTTCCAGATATCCGGTCAGGACAGGGGTTTGAAAGGTAATACCTCCCGAACCTTCCTGTTCCACCGCTATGTCAATATCTTTTCCGGCAGCATGGACGGTCAGTTTCCCCGAACGCAACACGCCTTCGTTTCCCGTCGCGTAGACCTGCACCAGTATCTCCTTTTCGCCGCCTTTGCCTGTGCCGGAGGCAACCGGCAGGGAAAGCCATTCGCCGCCTTCCGTCACCCTTGCGCTCCATTCCCCGTTGGTAAGCAGTTTGAACGCCTGAGAGGAGGCCAGATAGTTAAAAACGATCTTTTCCGTATTAACGGATACAAAATTTTCTTTTCCTTCTTCGGAACATGTAGAAGCGATCATTGCCGCAGTCAGCAGCATGATATGTTTTAACCAATTGCTTTTCATATTATTATTATTTTAAAGGTATGACATGATTTACTTGTTGTTATTCCGGCGTGGAAATGACCAGCGGTCTGATCAACTGGAGGGTATCCCTGATGGCTGCATTAAAGACGATGGGGACAATATCATAGGTCATGTTGATCGTCACATTTTCGCCTTTGGGCAGGTTTTCCGCCGTAAAGAGAGGATTACCCGCCCTGTCGCCGCTTTTGGGCGAACCGTCCGCATCCGTATAGAAATAGGTCAGCCCGATATAGTACATGGTTACCGAGCTTAGTCCTTCCGGCCAGTTAATGTCGGCCGATACGGTGGCGCCGTTGTCGGTGTAGGTCACCACAGGAACCGGAATTTTGAGGAGTTCCAGATCCGCGTTCAGGAAGGGGACGGTGGAAGCGGTTCTTTTGACGGATTTGTTGCCGTATTTGTCAATCGTATAGACGTCAAACCGGTAAGTTTTCTCCTGCGTCAATCCGGTGATATTTACCCATGAACACAACGAATCAATCATAATGACGGTGTCGTCGTACTCTACAACGGTTTTTTCAGCGCTGCCCAGTTTCATCAAACTGGCCGGAATCCGTCCCGCCTGCATCAGGTCTATTTCCACTCTTTCAAACCCGATGCGCGGCATGGCAATTTCAAACATGCCCGGATATATTCTTTCTTCCGAGGCGTAATCATATATATTGTCGCTCATTTTGCCGCAGGAAACGGCGAGTAACAATATCCAACTGTATAGTATGTGTTTCATTTTACTTGATTTTATGGGTGATGAATGATTTTACCGGTTGGATTTTCGTCCGTAAAGGGTTATTTCGGACAGACAATTTGCTAACAGGCTGGTATAGTCGGCCTGAAAACCTACAATGGCTTCGTACCTGAACCATCGCGTAGGCTTGCTGAATTTCGGTTCATCCGGATAGAGATAGGCGAAATCCCCTGCTCTCGCTTTTTGGAGGAGTTCGACCAGATTGCCCGTGTTGGGAACAGGGATGATTCGTTGCGAAACAAATTCCCATTGCGCCAGGTCTTCGTCCCAGATATACATGTTGTAGATGCCCACGTTTTCGTCCTGATAGTAGTGTCCTCTTTCCATCACGTTTTCCGCATAATGTCGCTGATGGGTGATGATGCGGCTCAACTCGTAGTAATCGCCCAGATCAATCAGTATGTTCCACGGAAGATTGCCGAAGGCGACGTCGCCGTTGTAACCTCTGCTGTCGGTGTGCATGTAGTTATAAATCATTCCTTCGTCGATGATGTCGTCAATAACGAAGCGCAATTTGCCTTCGTGGGCGTCGCCGAAACATTGCGGTACGCCGCCTATTTCGGTTCTGACGTCGGGTAGCGACCATCCGGCTTTGGGCAGTACTTCATCCGTCAGCAGGGTGATTTGCCCCAGATCAACCACTGCGGAACTGTTGTCGTAATAGTCTTCCACCCGCGCCCGTATCGACACCGGTTCCAGTTCCGTCAGGTTAAGATTTTCCACAAACACCCTGACGGAATCTTCGCTTGAAGAAAAGACCTGCGTAATGCTTCTCTGCGTTCCGTTTTGCGTAAACTCGAAATCGATATAGACATTTACGTCGGACATCAGCCCGTTGGCCCATTCTACCATAAAGGAGCCGAAAGCCGGCTTCACGGAAACGGTAGAGGCCACCCGCTGCACGATGGGTTCATCGGGCGTCACGACCACCGAAACGGCTTCGGACTTGTTGCCCGTCCGGTCCATCGAATACACCTTCACCGTGTGAGGATCGACGCTGCCCATGCAACTTACCGTGATGGCATTGGTAAAATAGGAAGCGGCAAAGCGGAAGGTCCTGCCGTTGACGTTGGTATATTCGGCATTGATACTGAGCAGGTCTTCGTCGTCGGGGGGCTGGAAATAGATAATCGCCCCGCCGAAAAAGGGTTCCCAATCAATAATGGTGGGCTTTTTCGGCGCTACGGTATCGCCGGAATACAGTTCAAAACGTCCTTCTTCCCTGCATGCCTGCAAAGCGATCAGCGTGACAGCCATCAGGCAAACATATTTTTTGGTTGTTTTCATTTTGATTGATTTTAAGATTTTCATATTCATTTTATTCGCATCATTACTATTATTATTACCATCCCGGATTTTGTATCAGCCGGTTATTGATGTTCATTTCACTGACAGGGATAGGCCAGAGGCAGTCTTTCACCCTGAATCTCCTGTACTGCACCGGCTGGAGGGTGAAAAATGTTTCCGCCGTAGTGCCTCGATGATTCCACCCCATTGCGGAATTGGAAAACTCCTGCGGCGCCCGGTTCCATCGCAGCATGTCCCAGTGCCGGAGTCCTTCAAAGGCAAATTCGACGCTTCTTTCGTACAGGATAATATTCCTCAGTCCTTCGCGTTCTTTGTGACTGTCGACGTTTCTCGCCAGCGCGGGATCTCCCCAAACCGTTTGCACATCGGGAATACCGGCTCTCCGGCGGACGCGGTTGATACATTCATATACTTCCTCCGAAGGCCCGTAAAGTTCGTTCATCACTTCCGCTTTCATCAGCAGCAGGTCGGCCATGCGGATGATGGGATAAGGGAATTTGACGATTCTTGCGGAGTGGCTGGAAGTGGATTCCGGATGAACCAGCTTTTGCACTCCGATACCGGTGGAGATCCAGTTGGAGGTACTGCCGTCGTTACCGCCGGGGCCACCCCTGAAAAAAGTAGTTCTTATCCGTACCGAATGAGAGCGCCAGTAACCGCCGGTTATCCCCAGATTAGCGTAAAAACGGGGTTCCCTGTCCAGATAGAGTTGAATGGTCTGACTGCCGGGCGACAACAGCCCTCTGTACGGCTCATATTCGGCGTCAATCACATTGGGCATGGTAATGATGTTGTACATTGTACTTTTGTCGAAAGTGAGGTCTTCATCTATCGGAAGGCCGTTTTTGGTGTAGTACCTTTCTGCCATGGCATAGGTAGCCCCCACCCGCTGCCGGCTTCCCGTATAGTCCTTCACTCCGTCGTAGTCATCAGGCAGGCGGATATTCATGTCGGCGGACAGGGATCCCGTCATTCCCGGCAGGCTTGAAAGCCCCCACAACAGTTCTTTGTTCCACTTCTCTACTATCAGCATCCTCAAATCGTACAGCGTCTGCATTTTTGTCTGGTCCAAATCCCAATCGTCGCGGTCGTAAATGTAGGGCGCCCTCTCGTAAGTATATAAATCCTTCATATTCCTCTCGGCGATTTTTATGGCGTCCTCTATGGCGACCAGCGCTTCCTCCCATTTTTTCACCTCGGCGGTTTGCGGGAAGAAATGCTTGCCGTCATGATCGAAAAAATCGCCGAAGTACTCTTTGTTTCCGTTAAAGAAAGGGCTTGCCCTGTAGAGCATCACTCTTGCCTTGAACGCCATGGCTCCCACTCGGTCGATCTGCCCGAAGTCCAGCGAACTTTGCTTTTCATTGAGCGCCGGAATGGCCTCGTCCATCAGACGGATGATGAAGTCGAAGCAATCATCCACTTTGGAGCGTTCCTGATAAAACTCCTCTCCCATGGCGTCGGGCGCCACCGCTTTGTCGGCAATCACTACGGGGCCGTAATTGCGTACCAGCAGGAAGGTATAGTAGGCTTTCAGGAATTTTGCCTGCGCCGCCCATTCCTCCTTTTCCTGATAGGTCATGTCCCTCACGCCGTCAATGTATTCCAGAAAAATGTTGGTGCTTCGGATGCCTTGATACAGCGCCGGAGCGCCGCCGGATCCCGTCCAGTATCCCAACAGCGGATCGGAGGTAGATTGCAGTCCCCGCATGATTCGGTTGCTCTTGTATTCCGACGCATTGTTCTCGGAAACCGCAGGGGTAATGTATTCGTCCCCCAGCCAGTATTCCGTTTCGTGCAGGTTGGCGTCGCGCGGATTGTAACAGTATACTTTTGCCAAAGCGCTCCACGCTTCGTCTTTCACGGAAAAGATGTCTTCCAGTGTCAGGGTATTGTCCGGCACGACGTTCAAAAAATCGCAAGCCGTAAAAAGAAAGGCGACCCCTGTTAAAAAGCCTGTTTTTAAATCGAATATTTTCATTGTATTAAAATTGGAAAGGTTTCTATTGTCATTATTTATTTATTGTTAGAAATTTAACTGTACTCCTATGTTAAATCGTCTGTTGAGCGGATAAGCAAGCCCGTTCAGTCCCATTTCGGGATCCCACAGTTTGAAGGGACTGAGGACAAAGAGATTTTCGGTGCTGAAATAGATTCTGCTGGATTGCACGCCGATCACTTTAAGGGCTTTCCATCCGCTCAGGGAGTATCCCACTTCCGTAGATTTCAGGCGCAGGAAGGAACCGTTGCGCAACCACCACGTCGATGCCTGGTTGTTGTTGGCGCTCACCTGATCGGTAAGTCGCGGCCAGAAGGCGTGTACATTTTGATTGTCTTCGCTCCATGCGTCCCTCGCCACAATGCTGAGGGCGTTGCGCCTGTTGACAAACGGCGCAATGCCTGTGCCGGATCCCGCATTAATGGAAAACGACACCCTGGCGTTGCCCTGGAAAAAGAAGGACAAATCGAAATCCCTGTATCCGACGGAGGCGCCGAATCCGTACTGTATTTCGGGAACGGAAGGGTATCCCATGGGGATGCGGTCATTCGTGTTTATTTCGCCGTCGTTGTTGATGTCCCTGTACCGGATGTCGCCGGCCGAATAATCGCCCAGCGACGTCTGGGAAGGAGCGTTTTTTATTTCCGCTTCGTCCACAAAAAGCCGTTCGGCCACATATCCCCATAACTGACTGAGGCTCTTGCCTGTGCTCTTGAGGTATTCGTCCTCATAGTCGGGTTCGTCCTTTTCGACATATTCATTGGTAGAATAGGTAAAGTTGGCGCGTCCCGTGACCCAGAGATCCTTGTTGAAACTGTACTGGTAATCCAGCGAGCCGTCCATTCCCTGCGAAACGGCTTTCCCTACATTCCCCTTGACTTCTCTTTCAAAACCGGCAGTGGCGGGAATGGTCAGCCTGTCCAAATAAATCTGATCGCGAATATCTTTGAAGAAATCCACTTGCAGTTTCAACGCTTCCTCCTTGAAAAAACCGATTTCCAGCCCTGCATTGTATTTTTGGGAAATTTCCCAGGTAATATCGGGATTGGCGTAACGGCTGATGGTATAGCCTTCATTGCGGTTATTGAACGATTCGCCCCATGCAAACGCGCCTCCGCCTTTGGTAATATCGGAAAGGAAAAAGAAGCGTTTGCTGCGTTCTGCAATAGCGTCGTTGCCCACCAAACCGTAGGTAAACTTCAGTTTCAGATTACTGATCGTGTTTTTCAGCGGCGCAAAGAAGTCTTCGTTGGACACCAGCCAGCCTCCGCCAACGGAAGGGAAGAAACCGAACTGATTTTTCCCTGTAAATTTTTCCGAACCGTTGTACCCGTAAGCAAGTTCAATAAAATAGCGTGAATCATAATTATAGGTGAGCCGGCTTGAATTGCCCATGTTTTTTTCGGGCAACGATTCGTATATGGAAAGATTCGCCAGGTCAGCAAGTTGCGCCTGCGTAGAGCTTGCCATGCCCACTGTCATAAAACCGACGGAATGTTTGCCGAATTGCCGATCCCAGTTCAAACGCACTTCGAAATAATACAGCCCGTCGGCGTCGCGTCCCGGCTCTACATCTCCAAGATAGGCGCGTCCGGAAGTGGGATTGATGCACATGAGCGTGTATTTTTCCGCAATGGGATCATAGGTATCCAAGGCATAATAATAGGGAAGGTAAGTTCTTCTGCTGGAATACTTGCTCCTCACTTTTGCAGACGCTTTGGCCTGTATTTTCAGCCCTTCCGTAATCATGCCCAGATCCTGCATCAGGGTCACCTGCGTGTTGATGGTGGTTTCGTTCCGTTCTTCGTAGCCCCTGACCATCTGTGCATAAGGATTGGTGGCCACTCTGCCGTCGGAATACTGACTGCCGAAAAGAACATGCTGCACATAACGATGCTCCTCATCCGGCTCATATACGGGGGGAAAATCCACAGGATTGGCATTCATCACCTGATTGAACAGGGTGGTCGTGGATACGTACGGCCCCGTATACTTTTCGAACCGTCCCTGAATACGGGTGTCCAAAGATGTGCTGGGCGACAGTTTGAAAACGACGTTTGTCCGGACATGGAACCGGTCGATATTGATGTTGTTGTTGAAATTGTTTTGCCCGTTCACTTTCAGCAAGCCCGTTTCGTTATCATAGCCGCCCGATACGTAATAATTGGCCACTTGCCCGCCACCCGATACATTGACGTTGGCTTTTGTATTGATGGTATAGTTTTTGAACAATGCTTCGTACCAGTCGATATTGGGGTAAACCATCGGATTTTCGCCCATTATGGTCGAATGAATTTTCTGTTCGCTGTAGTAGGCGCCCAACCCCGGATTTCTTGTCATACGCGCTTGATTGTACAGTCTCATGTAGTCCGCTGCATCCAGCATTTCCAAAATCCGCGTAGGCGTCGCCACATGCATGTCCACTCTGGCGTTGAGTTTTACCGGCCCTTCGCGTCCCGCCTTTGTATTGACCAGAATGATGCCGTTGGCGCCCCTCGCCCCGTACAACACCGTTGCCGAGGCGTCCCTCAGAACGGAAAAACTTTCCACATCGTCCGGCTGTATGCGTGCCAGATCGGTAGCGCTGGCTTCAAAACCGTCAATAAGAATCAAGGGCGACTGCTTGTATCCGAAAGTGGTTACTCCGCGCACAAAGAACTGGGCAAGGTCTTCGCCCGGCTCGCCGGTCGTCTGATAAGAGATCAAACCGGGTATCTTGCCGGCAAAAGCGCTGGTAAGATTCGCGGAGGGCTGTTTCAAATCCGACATCCTGACACTCTCAATAGACGCAATCACACTCTCTTTCTTTTGCTTTCCGAAAGCCACAATCGTCACTTCTTCCATCTCGGCGGCTTCTTCATTCAATGTGACGGCTATCACGCGCCTCGCGCCTACAATGACGTCCTGCTTTTGATAACCGACAAAACTGAACTGCAAAACCGACGTATCGGCCGGAACATTGATCATAAATTCCCCGTTGACATCGGTTACAACACCCAGCGTGGTACCGCGAATAATGACATTCACTCCGGGCATCACCCCGCCGGTATAGTCGGATACGGTACCCGTAACCGTACGCGGAGGTTGAATCATTGGCTCCCCGCCGACAACGTCTACGGGAATAACCATCCCGCACATCCCAAAAAACAGGAACAAATGAATACGAACCATCCCATACTTAAACCATTTGAATATGAATTTCATAATAAACTATTTAAACTGTTAAAAATGAAATGACATGTACATGGCCTTCTCGACATATACTGCCGAATTTCGCCTCTCTCTGGCAACTGCCTCTCTCTTATTTTTTTACTCATGGAATTAAATTTAAAAATGGATAACTTAAATAAATTATGGAAAATTGATTACAAGCCTTCATGTTCCGGTATTGACAAGTTGTACGTTGCCGGATCAACATAAAAAAAGCCCCAACATGCAAAAAACATGTTGCGGCTATATATAAATTTCGGAAAATTTTTCTTATCTCACGCGCGTGCGCATATACTATATATAGTATAACTTGATGTAATTCTCTCTCTCTCTCTCTCTCTCTCTCTCTCTCTCTCTGCAAAGATCGTGCCAAACTTCACAAATGCGACATTTTCAACGATATACAACGCTTTGCCCTGAAAGTTTTTTATCTCTTTCAAGCGCATTTGAAC
>JAIRLS010000019.1 GCA_031259205.1 Bacteroidales bacterium
GCCTGATAGCAATGGTGGGAAGGATGGGTACCCCACCCGTGTCCTCCGGATGGAATGATATACAGGGCGGCAGGAATCTGAAACCGTTTGAGCGCCAAGTAAAATTCGACACTGTTCCGCGGCAGTACACCGGCGTCGTCGTCACTCAATATGAGAAAGGTTGGCGGCGTTTGTTCGGACACTTGTTCCTCGTTGGAATACAGGGTTTCCATTTCGGGCTTGTAATCCTTGCCCAGCAAGTTGTTACGTGATCCTTTATGTGTAAACGCCTCTCTCATTGTAATGACGGGATAGAACAGGATCATGAAATCAGGCCGGCAACTTACCTGTTCAATGAAATCGTACGATCTCTGGTTGCCTTTGTCGAAATGAGTGCCGGCGGTGGATGCCAGATGCCCGCCTGCCGAAAATCCGGAGATACCTATTTTTAACGGATTGACGCCCCATTTTTTCGCATTGTACCGAACAGTACGAATAGCCCGTTGCGCATCCTTCAGAGGTATGAAATGATAACCGTTGGGTAGCCGGTATTTCAGTACGACGGCGGTAATCCCCCTTTCAACAAGCCATTGGGCATAATCATGCCCTTCATGAAAAATGGCCTCTTTGATATATCCTCCACCCGGGCAAATGATAACGGCAACCCCCGTATTTTTCCCTTTTTCAGGATGATATACATATAACTTCGGCAGTGATACGTTCGCTACCACATGATTGTCCTCAACAATCTCGGCTTCAGCGATACCATTACTTTCCGTAGCACCATCCGGCCACAGCAACATCTCGTCATATCCCTGAGCGATTGCCCTGTTACTCACCAACCATACACAAATAAGCAACATCCATCTTGTCATAAACATAAAATTAATTAAATCCCCGCAAAAATATATTTTTTTTGTGTTATTCAAATAAAAAAACTAATTTTGGTTCGTTAAATTTCATATTGGATATAATGGAAAGTATTGATAATCAAAACAAAGGAGGACAGTCTGACGAAATCGACATCTTTGAATTTTGCAGTCGTCTGTACAATGTTTTTAAATCATTTGTTATTCAGCTAAAAGATTTTTTCGTTGCTATTCTCATCCTTTTGATCCGTAAATCTTTGTGGATCATTTCATTTGCAGTAATTGGCATAGCGTTGGGAGTAGCGCTGTATAACTACATGCCTGTTATTTACTCATCGCAACTGATAGCGGACACAGGAGGAGTCAACAATTCCGTGTTCATTGATCAGGTTAACCGAATAAGCAGATTGGTGAAAAAACCGGAAAGGTTAGCCAATTTTTTGCAGATGGATGAAGAACAGGCAAAAAAGATAACTTTCATCAAAGCCTATTACGGAATTGACATCAATCGCGACGGTCAACTTGATTATGTCGACTTTGACGAAAACTACAACGCGAAAGATACCTCCATACGGAGACTTACAACGTACCTGTGCCTGAAAGTATCCGTCAAGGACGAGAGTATTTTCGTTCCCCTGAAAGATAAGATATTATGGTATCTGCAAAGTAATGAATACATCCGACATCTGCATGAGATCAGTATCCGGCAAAAAATAGATTTTATTCATGAACTGGACAGGGAAATGAGTAAAATCGACAGTATTCAAAATGCCCAACTGCGGCAAAACATGGGGAATTTCAAGGAGATCGTGCTGATGAACAAACCGGAAATGAAACTTTTCCATTCCGACATGCTGTCCTTATACTCCAGAAAACAGTCATTCGAAAGAGATACGGCGATTTTCAAGCAACCCATATCCGTTATTCAGGATTTTACGCTATTGGGAGAGGAAGACCGTAACCTCCAATGGTACATCTTCAAAGGGTGCGTCATGGGCGCCATAACAGGACTGTGCTTTTCGTTGCTTTGGCAATACAGGAAACGGATATATCAATTGATCCGCGAAGAAGCCATAACGTATTAAATGTTTTTGAATGGGAAGGGCATTTGAATACCGGAAAGCGCGTAAATTAAAACGCTGGGGAAACATGGCAAAAACCTTCACAAAAATAGGTAAGGACATTACCATTGCCGTAAAAACGGGAGGCGTTGATCCCAGTGCCAATCCGCGATTGCGGGTGTTGCTCCAGATGAGCAAAGCCGCCAATATGCCGAAAGAAACCGTAGAACGCGCTATTAAAAAGGCGACGTCAAAGGATCAGGCCGATTATAAAGAAGTAGTGTATGAAGGGTACGGCCCTTTCGGAGTAGCGGTAATGGTGGAAACGACAACAGACAATCCAACCCGTACGGTAGCCAATATCCGTAACTATTTCAACAAATTCAACGGTTCGCTGGGAACATCCGGTTCAGTGGATTTCATGTTTGAACGCAAATGCGTATTCAAAATCAAGCAAAAGGAAAATCTTGACCTTGAACAGTTTGAACTGAACCTGATTGATTATGGCGTTGATGAAATTTTTGTCGAAGAAGGAGAAATCGTCATTTATGCCGATTTCAGCGCCTATGGAACGTTACAGAAATATCTGGAAGACAACGGATATGAACTGCTCAGTTGCGAGTTTGAGCGCATCCCGCTGGACAGCAAAGAATTATCCAACGAACAGTATGAAGAATTTGAAAAATTGCTGGCCAAGTTTGAAGAAGACGAAGACGTCCAAAACGTTTTTCATAATGTAAAAAATTAAAGAGAAAGAAGATTTTTTTTCGTTTTTTTTTGACAATGCAAAATTATCACTATCTTTGTGCAAGAATTTTAATTGTGAATATGCAAGAAATGTCTGTTAATCGGTTTTGGTGGTGGCTCGCAACTTTCAAAGTGTGAGGAGTATAGCCATTGTCTGAACCGAACGGGATTTCAAAACCATCAGGGCTGTCGAACCTCACGACAGCCCTATTTTTTTTTAAGTATGTAATAAATGAATTATCAAGCAGATCAACATGGTTATTACGGGATTTTTGGCGGCGCCTACATTCCGGAGATTCTCCATTCCAATGTGGAACATCTCCGCGAGTCTTATCTCCGAATCATGAACGAAGAAAGTTTCCGGCAGGAGTTTCGCGCCCTGCTCTGTGATTATGCGGGAAGACCGTCGCCGCTTTACTTTGCCCGCCGGCTGTCGGGAAAATACCGCACCCGCATATATCTCAAGCGGGAAGACCTGAACCATACGGGCGCACACAAGATCAACAACACGATCGGGCAGATTTTGCTGGCACAGCGAATGGGCAAACAGCGCATTATTGCCGAAACGGGCGCAGGTCAGCACGGCGTGGCTACTGCCACCGTCTGCGCCCTGATGAATATGCAGTGCGTGGTGTACATGGGCGAAACCGATATTGCAAGACAGGCGCTGAACGTCCGCAAGATGCAGATGCTGGGAGCGGAAGTCAGGCCTGTGAACAGCGGCAACAAAACGTTGAAAGACGCCACCAATGAGGCCATACGCGATTGGTGCTGCCATCCGGACAATACGCATTATATTATCGGTTCGACGGTAGGGCCGCATCCCTATCCCGACATGGTTGCCCGATTCCAGTCGGTGATCAGCGAAGAAATCAGACAACAACTCACGGAAAAGGAAGGACGCGACGCTCCCGACTATCTGATTGCCTGTGTGGGAGGAGGAAGCAATGCAGCCGGAACCTTTTATCACTACCTGAACGACGAACGGGTAAAACTGATTGAGGTAGAAGCCGCCGGAAAAGGCATCGACAGCGGACAATCGGCGGCCACCATCCATCTGGGACGCGAAGGCATCATTCATGGAAGCCGCACCCTGCTCATGCAAACAGAAGACGGACAGATCACCGAGCCGTATTCCATTTCCGCCGGACTGGACTACCCCGGCATCGGACCTGTTCATGCTCATCTGGCTGCCACAGGCCGTGCGGAAATACTGGCCGCCACCGACGAAGAAGCTGTGCAGGCCGCCTTCGAACTGACCGCCATGGAAGGCATTATTCCTGCGCTTGAATCGGCTCATGCGCTGGCAGCCCTTGCCATGAAAACTTTCCGCACGGAGGATATCATCGTACTTACCGTATCCGGACGAGGAGATAAAGATATGGAAACCTATTCATCTCTATTCGAACGATTTGCATTAAAACTCTCATCTAAATAAATATCATGCCATGAAAATAAAAATACAGACTGTCACTAAAAAACAATTGATTGACACACAAACGCCTGTCAGTATCTATTTGAAAGTACGGGATATGTATCCGGAATCGGCTTTGTTGGAAAGTTCCGATTTTCACTCGATGGACAACAGTTTTTCTTTCATCGGGATTGAACCGCTGGCGCGTTTCAGCGTAAAGCAGAACCGCGTTACGCAACAGTTGCCCGACGGTAATATTGAAGTGTACGACGTCGATCATCAGCGGCGTCCGGAGGACATGTTAAACGATTTTGTTCACCGTTTCGAGGTAAACGGACAAAAAAGCAAGCTGAACGGTTTTTTCGGCTATACCGCCTATGACGCCGTCCGGTATTTCGAGGACATCCCGGTGAAATACGACGAAAACGACGAAACGGGCAATCTTCCGGAAATGACCTATATCCTCTACCGTTTCGTGATAGCGATCAACCACTTGCGTAATGAAATGACGCTCACCGAAAATCTGTGCAACAATCGCGCCGGCGGGATGCAGGAGCTTTTGTCGATTCTCGAAAGCCGCAATTTTCCTTCCTATCATTTCAGCGTTCAGGGTACGGCCACATCACCTGTTACCGACGAGCAGTACAGGGAATTTGTACGTCGGGGCATTCATCACTGTTTGCGCGGCGATGTGTTTCAGATTGTCCTTTCGCGACGTTTTGAACAGGATTTCAAGGGGGATGATTTCAAGGTCTATCGCGCCCTGCGTTCCATCAATCCTTCGCCATACCTGTTTTACTTCGATTTCGGTTCGTATCGCATTTTCGGTTCGTCGCCCGAAACACATGTCAAAGTAGAAGGCGACCGTGCAACTATCGATCCGATAGCAGGCACTTTTCACCGTACCGGCGACGACGCCAAAGACGAAGAGCTGGCGCGGCAACTGCTTGCCGACCCGAAAGAAAATGCGGAACATGTGATGCTGGTGGATCTGGCCCGTAACGACTTAAGCCGTAATGCGACAGACGTCAAAGTGGCCTCCTTCAAGGAAGTACAGTTTTACTCCCATGTTATCCATCTGCTGTCGCGCGTAACGGGAACAGTCGCCCCCGAAGTAAACCGTATCCGCCTCTTTGCCGATACCATCCCTGCGGGAACGCTTTCGGGCGCCCCCAAAGTACGGGCTATGCAACTCATTAACGAAATAGAACAACAGCCGCGCGGTATCTATGGCGGATGTATAGGATATATAGGACTGGACGGCGATATCAACCATGCTATCACCATCCGTTCTTTCCTCAGCCGGAACAACAAGCTGTATTTTCAGGCCGGCGCCGGTATTATCGCCAAATCGAATCCCGAAAAAGAGTTGCAAGAGGTAAACAACAAGTTGGAAGCCTTGCACAAAGCAATAGAACTGGCGGTAGAAAACTGGCAATAACATTCACCGAATAAATAAATCTATCAAAATGAAAATACTGGTTTTTGACAATTATGATTCATTTACTTATAATCTCGTCCATGCCGTCCGCAAACTGGGTTTCAACGACGTCACGGTCGCCCGCAACGACCGTATCCGACCGGAAGAAATAGAAGCGTTCGACAAGATCATCCTGTCGCCCGGCCCCGGTATTCCTTCGGAAGCGGGACTGTTGCTGCCGTTGATACGACAATATGCCCCTTCCAAGAGCATCTTTGGCGTATGCCTTGGCGAACAGGCCATCGGCGAAGCGTTTGGAGCTACCCTGCACAACTTGGGCGAAGTGTTCCACGGAGTGGCTACGCCGGTGCAAATCATTGCAGATGATCCGCTCTTCAAAGGATTGCCCTCGCAAATAGAAGCCGGCCGTTACCATTCATGGATTGTCGGTCGCGACCGTTTTCCGTCCGACTTGCATATCACGGCCACCGACGAAGCCGGTCATATCATGGCGCTGGCGCACAACCGCTACGACGTGCGCGGCGTACAGTTCCATCCCGAATCGGTACTGACGCCGTTGGGCGAAAAAATTATCCGGAATTTTCTCAACAGTTAATCTTTATCATGTCAAAATGAAAACTTTATTATACAAATTATTTGAACACAGCTATCTGGATCGTAACGAATCGCGTGAAGTACTCATTAAAATGGCGCAGGGGGCTTACAACGAAAGTCAGGTTACGGCATTTGTCACGGTCTTTCTGATGCGCAGCATCACTACCGACGAACTGTCGGGATTTCGCGATGCGCTGCTTGAATTGCGCATACCGGTAGATTTGAGCGAATACAACGCTATCGACATCGTAGGGACAGGCGGCGACAATAAAAACACGTTCAATATCTCCACCGCAGCCTGTCTTACCGTGGCAGGGGCAGGCTACAACGTGGTGAAACACGGCAATTACGGATCAACTTCCGTTAGCGGCGCTTCAAATGTCATTGAGATGCACGGGGTGAAATTTACCCGCGAACCGGAGGTGATGAAACGTTCGCTCGACGCCTGTAACTTTGCCTATCTGCACGCACAGTTTTTCAATCCTGCGCTCAAAGTTGTGGCGCCGGTACGGAAAGCGCTGGCGGTACGTACTTTTTTCAACATGCTGGGGCCTCTGGTGAATCCCACCCTGCCCAAACGACAAATGCTGGGCGTTTATAACCTGAAGCTGGCGCGTCTTTACAACTATCTTTACCAGCAGACCGACGCCGACTATACCATCGTCAATTCGCTCGACGGTTACGACGAAGTGTCGCTAACCGGCGATTTCAAAGTCTTTGCCAATCGCGAAGAACGGGTTTACTCTCCCGAAGAACTGGGCTTTTCGCGCTGTACCGGCTCCGAACTTTACGGAGGCGACACTGTGGAAGTGGCCTCTGCGCTCTTCGACCGGGTGCTGAACGGCGAGGCGACACAGGCGCAGATCAATGCCGTAGTTGTCAATGCCGCTTTCGCCATTCGCACCGTTTGTCCCGAAAAACCTGTCGACGAATGTATTGCTATTGCACGCGAATCGCTCGAAAGCGGCAAAGCAAAGCAAGTGATGAAAACTTTTGTCGAAATCAATTCGTAA
>JAIRLS010000177.1 GCA_031259205.1 Bacteroidales bacterium
CAATTTAATAAAAAAAGAGCAATCCAAAAAGAGAAGTGTCAAAGGGAAAAGGTTGGATGCGGGATGGAATAATGAATATTTAGTAAAAATCCTAATAAATTAAGATGCGTTTGCCCTGATTTGTTTATATGAATGTCCGTATAATCGCCTAAAAAGTATTATCTTTGCAGCGTCAAAAATAAAAATAGTATAAATGGAAAAGAAAAAAATCCCCGTAATGTTAAGCATAGCATTAAGCAGCTGTTTTCTGTTCCCTTTTACCGCAAAGGCGGACAATTATATCAAAAACAAAGCCCCTCTTGTGGTAACGCCGTTTACACCCCTGCCTATAGGATCCGTCAAGGCAGAAGGATGGTTGCTCCAACAACTTCAACTCCAAAAAGACGGATTAACCGGCCATGCCGAATCGCTGTACAGCGGCGCCGGCGATTTAGGCGTCGGTAGCGACTGGCTGGGCGGGACAGGGGACAGTTGGGAGCGTGTTCCCTATTATGTAAAAGGACTGGTTGCCCTGGCTTATGTTTTGGACGACCAAAGCCTTAAGGAAAAAGCGCAAAAATGGATAGACTGGTCGTTAGACAATCAAAAACAGGATGGTTATTTTGGTCCCGCCGGCAACAATGATTGGTGGGCGCGCATGCCCATGCTTTACGCCATTCGTGATTACTACGAAGCAACCAATGACGCCCGCGTGATTCCTTTTTTCACCCAATATTTCCGGTATCAGAACGCTATGCTCGGCAGCCGGCCTTTGAGCAGTTGGGGAAAATCCAGGGCCGGCGATAATATCGAAATCGTTTTCTGGCTCTATAACCGTACAGGGGACGACTTTTTACTCGATCTTGCCGATAAACTTCATAATCAGGCATACCCATGGACGGATATTTTCACAAATAATTTGTTCAATCAGTTCGAAACGGACTTTCAACCCAAGCACAATGTAAATATCCCGCAAGCAATGAAAATGCCCGCTATTTATTACCAGAAATCGCAGGCGCAGGCCGACCGGGAGGCTTATTTTCACGGGCGGAAACACTTGTTGTGCAAACACGGTCAACCGCATGGAATGCAATCGGGAAACGAAATGCTTGCCGGTAAATCGTCCCTGACAGGATTGGAACTCTGTTCGGTCGTGGAACAAATGCAATCGTGCGAAACCGCCCAAATGATACTCGGTGATGCAAGTATCGGCGATCAACTGGAAGAAGTGGCGTTTAACGCTTTACCCGGTGCATTGACCAACGACTTCAAGGGTTTGCAGTATTATCAGCAAGCCAATCAGGTAATCAGCAAACACGGTTATCATGCTTTTGCGCAGAATTACGACAACGGAAACATGCCCGGCCCGTATTCCGGTTACGGTTGTTGCCGCTTCGATTTTCACATGGGATTTCCTTACTTTGTCAAAACCCTGTGGGCGGCTACTGCCGGCAACGGCTTGGCGGCTATGGCTTACGCTCCCTGCACGGTGACGGCTTTAGTGGGAGACAGTGTGGAAGTAACTGTCTCCGAGCGTACGGATTATCCGTTCGATGAAGAAATAACCCTCAGACTGACAGTGCCCCGGACGGTAAATTTTCCTTTGGAGCTTCGGATTCCTTCCTGGTGCAAATCGCCTCAGATTAAAGTCAACGGCGAGGTACAAAACGATGTGGTACCGGGCGCTTTTTATACGATCAGCCGGACATGGGACAACAATGACCAGGTGACTTTAAGTCTGCCCATGCCCATTATAATCAACGAAGAAGTGAACAACGCGGTAAGCATCCGGCGAGGTCCGCTGGTCTATTCCCTGAAAATCGAAGAAAACCGGTCTGTGCGCAACGATTATGGAAGCGGTTTCCGTGAATATGAAGTATCACCGGTTTCAGCATGGAACTATGCGTTGCTGATAGACAAAAACAATGCCGAAGCATCCGTTCGGGTAAATAAAAAGGCAATGCCCAAAAATCCATATATTCAGGCAACAACGCCGGTAACGTTGAGCGTTTCCGCCAAAAGGCTTCATACATGGACTTATTCCCACAACAGTTGCCTGGCAACCGACCCGCCTTTTGGTCCCGTTGAAACCCCCGAGCCGGTGGAGGAAGTAACGCTGGTTCCCTACGGTTCGGGAACGCTTCGTGCGACCTGTCTACCCTATGTGGATACGGGAGCTCCGCTTGCCGATACTTTCACGGAAGATTTTTCTAAAGGTCAAGAAGGTTGGGTTCAATATGGCGGAAGCTTTTACCTGAACGAGGGAGTATATATTGCCGGTCATTTGGAAGCAAGCCATCCCTGTTCGAAATCGGTATATCCGGCTACCTCTTTTTCCGATTTTACTTATGATGCCGAAATCAGGGTAGGGAACGAGGGCGACGGCGGAGTGATATTCAGGGCAAGCCGTTTATCATTTGGTCCCGACGAATACAGCGGTTACTACGTCGGCATCAGCAGTTCCAATAGAAGAGTTGAACTGGGGAAAGCTAACGGCTCGTGGACTTCGTTGAAAACGGCCGACATGCGAATAACCGCCAATCGATGGTATCATGTTCGTGTAGTGGCGAAAGGCGTCAATATAAAAATTTATGTAGATGACATGAATACGCCCAAGATCGACTTCAACGATTCCTCTTTCAGTTCGGGAAGCATCGGTGTGCGTTCCTATGGTGCACTTGCCGCATGGGATAATATCTCGGTTAAATCGCTTTTGGAAACGGACATTCAAATGGAAAAAACAGCCGGTGAAATATGTCTTTATCCCAATCCTGCAACAGACAATTTGTCGATAATCTTTCCGCAGTGCGGGCATTTGGCTGTGTACAATATTGCCGGCAAGCAAATGTTTTCCTCCGACGTGTTTCCCGGAACAATGGTACTGGACACCAACGGTTACGGAACAGGCGTCTATCTGGTTAAGTTCGTTATGAATGAGGGAACAAGCTGTTTTACTCGGTTGTTAAAAAGATGATCCTTCCGGCGGGCGTGGAGGCTCAAAAATGCTTCCCCTTTTATGGACGCAAAGTTTTCGTTCCGTTCATCCGGCGTAAAACGGCAACAAATGTAGATATTTGTTGCCTTTGGTTGCAACAATACTTTATTTCCACCAGCCAAAGTTGTCTGAAATAATGATTTCTATTTTTTCCAGATGATGGGTTGTTTTCATTGGAATCATTTTGTAAGGAAGATGATATAATTCAGCAAGTTTTTGTATTTCAGCCGTATTATCATACGTCAGCATGAATTTGCCTTTTAGTTGGGATGTCAGGGCAAAAAGCCGCTCATGGTCTATATTGGAATGATTGTAAAGCCTTTTACCGGCAATGGTATAAGGTGGGTCTATAAAAAAGTAAGCATCTCGGTTGTCTTTGTTTTGTTCCAAAATGTCAAAGGCGTCTCCGGTTATAAATTTGATTTTTTGCTTTACATAACCAATAGCAATAATCCGGTCATGTAATGTTTGGGGATACCAGCGCGAAGTGATTCCCTTCCCGTTTTCTCCGCTTTTAATCATGCCGGATCCCCTGGCCAGAATACCGCCGTGGAAAATACGATTCCGGAGGATCGTACAAAATGCCTCTTCATGTATCTGTTTGTCAGGTTTATCCAGTTCTGTTTTTATGTTATCCACGGTCAAGTTATAGGACAGTATCTTATCGGCAAGCCATTGGTTTTTTCCATTCAGGATAATTTCCCAGACAGCAGCTATTTCTTCGTCTTTTTCAACCATTGTGATGTGATCGGCCAAATTTTCAAATGCTGCGGTAAGGCTTACAATGCCGCCTCCTGCAAATGGTTCAATCAGCTCCGTAACCGGTTTACCGTTTTGCCTGAGCCATTGCCTGACAGTGGGGATAAGCCAGGTTTTTCCTCCCGGATAGCGAAACGGGCTTCGCTGCGGAACCGACGCTACGTTGGTAATCGCGCTTTCAGTACATTCTTCTCCGAACAGGTTCATTTGATGGCTCATTCTACTACAATATTTTCAAATTTATCCGTATCAAAGCGTTTGGC
>JAIRLS010000078.1 GCA_031259205.1 Bacteroidales bacterium
ATTTACCGCTTTCGTCTGATTGCTGTTTTTTATAATACAACTCAACCCCAAAAAAGGGTAGGTCGGAAAGTAAAAAAGAATAAGAAAATTGATGGCGAACGACGAGTATGAGTCGGTGGCGCACTTGCCTCCGTCAACGCCAAACGAAAGGGAATCAACCGGATAGAACCGGTTCGGGAAACAACACGGATGGAACACTACGCTAACCAATAGCGCTTCAAAAAAAGATTTGGCCAAGAAAAGGATGCACAATGGGGTAACGGGGTTGGCGGCGCCTCTCACCTCGGACGATTGCCGCCGCCCGTGCCCGGGGAAGGATCGCCCACACTGGTGACCATCGAACTGACGGTGAAAGATTGGACGAGCGTCCCCTGCGTATAGTCGCCACCGGAGTACAGGCCGTGGAAGTCTGTACCTCCGGCAATACTTCCGCCCGTGTACAGGGAGTAACCGGCGCCTGTGGCGAGGTTGGGAGCGCTGAACAGCATGGTTATCCGGGTGTAGTTGCGCGGCAGTTTGAAGGTCAGCATAGCCGTTCCGCCGGCGGAAGCGATGTGGATGATCTGCCCGGCGGAAGTGGAACCGCTGTACACGATGACGGGTTGCGTGCAGACGGAGGCGGTGGGAGCGCTGGAGGCGCCACCCACGGCAACTGTCGTTCCGCCCGTGATTTTTAACGTGTTCCTGTCGCAGTCGATGCCTTCTTCGGGAGAGGCGGCGCCGGACGCGACAATCGTGCCGCCGGTGACGGTCAGCGTGCCGTTGCTGTCGATACCGTCGTTGACGGCGCTGTATGCGTATATCTCACCGCCGTTGACGACGATCCTGCTGCTTGCGTTGATGGCGTCGTCATAAGCGTCGATCTCGATGATGCCGCCGTTGACGGTCAGCGTCTGTTTGCTCTCCATTCCTTCGGCTTCCGTGGCGGCGGTAGTGATACGGATCGTTCCGCCATTGACGGTCAGGTCGCCTTCGGCTTTCATTCCCTTTGCGGCGGAATCGTCCTGACCGTAGCGAAACTGCTTGCCGGTGGTGGCGATTTGCAGCGAACCGCCGTTGACGGTGATGTTACCGTCGGCGCTGACGCCTTTTCCGGCCGTGCCGTCGGAAACGACGTTGAGCGTTCCTCCCGTCATGTCGAAATTGCCGCTGCATTTGAGGCCGGCCGAAGAGCTGATGTCGGCTTTTGCCGTATTGTAGGAGGCGTTGCCGGTGGTGTGGAGCGTGACGTTACCACCCGATATTTCCACGTTGCCTTCTTCACATTCCATGCCGTCGTCGGTTGCCGTAACGGACAGGAGGCCGCCCCTCACCGATATGAAGTCGTTGGCGTGGACGCCGTCCTTGTAGGCGCTCTGTATTTCGATGTTGCCGCCCGAAATCGTGACATGATCGTCACTGCAAACGGCGTGCTTGTAGTAACCCTTCAGGACGAGTTTCCCGCTTCCGTCGAAGTTCAGCCCCCCTTCGCTAAAGATGGTTGCTTTGCGGTCTTCCGCGTTATCGGAATAAATATTGTTGTCGATCATCCGGTTGTTCGTTTCCCCGACCAGCAGTAGCGTCGCCTCCTGCCGCGATTGGATGTTAAGCGCCGGCCCGTCGGAGCAGATAAGGTGGACGCCGTTCAGTACGACGCGGAAATCAGCGTCGCTGTATATCCCAAACGAGCCGTCGGTATGGACGCCCGTCAAAACGTAATTGACCGTTGTGCCGGAAAGAGTGGACTTTACTGTTACCCGTCCGCCATCTGCCGCAACGGACACGCCTTTCCCTTCGTAAGGATTGTCGACGGACACGCTGCCGGATGCGTACGCAATGGTGACGGCATCGGCAAAAACGGTATCTTTCGGGTTGGTGACGAAGGGTTCGTCTTTGTCGCGGTCGTTGGTTTCCGTGTTGGGGACGCCGTCATCGTCCGATTCTTCAACAGGACTGTTGCAGGCCGGAATGAGGCCGGCAAGTAAAATAAGCCGTAAAACTGTCTTTTTCATGTGCGGTAAATTTGAATTTTAAAATGAATAAGCATAACAGACGTCTGTCACAAGCCTGTCTTGAGGACGCTGTTCGTTGACGTCCCGATGATATATGCCCGAAATATTGAGCGTGCTTTTTCGGTCTATCCGGCAGGCAACGGATACTGCGATGCGAACGCCGTTGAATCGGTTTCCGTCGGGACGGTTCAATTGATAGAAGGTTTCCGCCGATATGGCAGGAGTAAAGCGGCAGCGCGGGATGTCGCAGGCTATCTTCAGTCGGTTGCGCCAACTCCACGCGGGGTTGATTTTGTACGTGTCTATTTTCCCGCTTTTTTTGATTCGGTCGCTTTCGTCTTTCGTCGTTACCTGAATCTTTTCCCGCAGGCTGAAAGCAAAGTTGCCCCATTTCTGTTTTCCCAGCGCAAAAGTCGTCAGGCGGTGGCGCGGCTGGAAGTCGTCGTATTCCGTATCGTGGAAATAAAGGAACTGATACGCCGCGCCGATTCGCAGATTCTTGACGACAGCGCAGTTGCCGCCGAGTTTCAATCCCCACCGGCCGACCGTACGGGCATTGTCGCGCATTCGGAGTTCCAGTTCCCCGTTCCAGCTCCATCGTGTCCATTTCTTTTCCGCTTGCACGCCTGTCCATATCCCGAAATCGCGGCTCCGGGCTTTCGCCGCCATACCGGACAACAACAGCAACACTACGATAAAAAAAATCCTGATGTTCATCCTATTTCTTTTTTTGACTGT
Source organism: Bacteroidales bacterium (assembly GCA_031259205.1). Taxonomy (GTDB): domain Bacteria; phylum Bacteroidota; class Bacteroidia; order Bacteroidales; family UBA4181; genus JAIRLS01. The sequence goes on from JAIRLS010000078.1 coordinate 2,730, forward strand.
TCGACGCTGCCTGCATTTACGATTATCCTCTAATAATGTGGTCGATGGTATTTATTTCGTCCGTGTCGGCTTTGTAGTATACTTTCAGGTAAGCCGTGTCGCGCAGAAAATCGACATGTCCCACTTCCACCTTGATAATGTCCAGTCCTGTCCGGTTGCTGAGGTCGGCCATCAGGGCGTCGCGGTTTTCGGGTTTAATCAGGTCGATTTTTTCGTAAAGAATCATTTTGGAGGAAGTGTGCCTGAGAAAACGGTTGCTTTCGAGCAGCCAGGTGACGAGGACGATGAACAGGTTTGCCGTGAGGACGGAAAACACCGGCACATCCGTCGATAAACCGTTGACCACCGAAACGCCAATGACAACGAACAGATAGGTCATTTCACGGATATGTATCGTTTCCGTCCGGTAGCGTATCATGCCGAAGATGGCAAAAAGCCCCAGCGCAAAACCGATTTCCATCGGGATGCTTTGCAGAAGGAAAAGCAGGAGGAATATCGTCACCCCGAAAAGCATGAAGGTGAAATAATAGTCTTTTCGGCGGCTTTTCCGGTAATAGAAAAACTGGATAATCACCCAGCAGACGACGAGGTTGAAGGCAAAGCGCAACAGCAACATCCAGAAGCCGGCAGCGTCAAAGACGTCGACGCCCATGAAGGAACTCCCCTCCCCTATTAATGCGGCGGCATGTTCGGCGGCAATTTGGGGATCGTATTCGGATTGAATCATATTATTATTGTATTATTCACTATTAACTATTCACTATTCACTACTGCTGTCAGTATCTAAAAAACACCGACAGGGTATTCAATTTGCTTTTGAAACGGTTGTATTTGGCATGGGGGTCGGTCAGGACGGTTCCCATGCAGTATTTGCTGAAGGAAACGGGTTTTATCCTCGCGCGGTGCAGGATATTCCTGAAATCGGAGCATTGCCGGCCGTCCTGTTTCAGTTCGAGTATCATCAGTTGTTCCGGCGATGCGCGCCTGCCGGTCCGGTGATTCAGGAAAGAAAGACGAATATCGACGGTTATCCGCTCGGTGGCCTTCCGGTTGACGAAGGTCATCCGCCGGAAATGGCTGGAGAGCGCCGGCGACATATCTTCGCTGCGGAACATGGCGTTGGCGTTGAGAAAGGGTTGAGCGTCCGCCAAATCGCTCATCGACAGTAGCGGGGAAGAATGGACGGGGATGCGCCATTTGCTTGTCCGTCCCTTGTTGTTTTTGTTTTTTATCTCCAGAAAGGAAAGACCCGATTCAACATACGAACGGATACGTACCTTCTGCCGGTTCAGTTTCCCGTTATGGTGCATGAGGAACATGTCCAGTGCGTGCGTATCCATGTATTGCGTACGGTAGGCGGCTATGTACGCGCCGCTGATTACCTGCACCCTGAAAAGAGGCTTCATCTCCTCCAGCAGACGGGGCAGGAACAACGCCGAAACGACATACTTGGAGTCCATGCGTTCCATCAGGCGAAGGTTCGTTATTTCGTCGAGCGTAACCGGCGGCATTTCCGTCAGCAGTTCATTTATACGTGTATTCATAGACCTTGGTGGAATAGAGTTTGCCGTTGGGGTTGTAGTTGTACTGGACTTTCTTCCGCCCGTCGGGGAAGTATTCGTATTTTCGTATCCGGTAGAGCTTGTTTTTGTCATTGTACACGTTTTCGCGGATACATTTTCCGTTTTCGTCATATTCGAAGGTGATTCGCTCTCGCTGTCCGTAAACGGCGTATTCGATTTCCTCGACTTTGTATCCGTTGACGTCCCATACGGTCAGATGATCCAGCCATTGCCTTTTTCCGCCGGCATAGGTATTAAACTCCTTCGTTACGAGATTCCGCCGCTTTTCCCTCGATTCGTCCCGCAAATTCGACTGCCCGTCCCGATTTTCCTGCGCCGCAACGCCATGGCAGAACCCGACAAGCCATGCCGCCGCAAAAATGATCTTCCTGTTTCTTGCCATGTTACCGTTCATTGTCTTTTTTATTACAAAACCGTTACAAAGCACAAAGATAGTCGGGATGCGCTTTACCGGAAAGCCGCAAAAGCGCGAAACTCCCCCCAAACCGGAAAAACGCGCCTCAAAACCGCCGTTTTACGGGATGAAACGGATAAATACTGGAAACTTCCGCTGCTTCCCGTTTACAGACAGACCACTTAATTGATGTAAAAAAAATTCCGTTCATTCTTTTTTTGAGACGCTATGGGTCAGTGGACTGTTCCAGACGTGTTTTGTTTCCCGTTTTCTTCCCTTCCTTCTTAAAAGTCCTGAAAGACGTTCCGCATTCTCCAAAGCAGACGCACGCCGTGCGTCTCTACATTCAGACGCACGCCGTGCGTCTCTACATTCGTGTATTCGTGGGGCGACAGAAGAATTGTTTTTCATAGCGCCTCAAAAAAAGAATTAACCCTTACTTCCCGTGCGGAATGGGCAAGAGCGTTTACATACGTGTGCGGCAAAAATTGCACACGTGTGAAAATTTAAAAACACTGTGTGAAAATTTATTTCCACACGTATGGAAATTTAAAAACACTGTGTGAAAATTTAAAAACACTGTGTGAAAATTTATCTCCACACGTGCGAAAATTTAAAAACACTGTGTGGAAATTTAAAAACACTGTGTGAAAATGGGTGTATTTCAAATTGTCGTATTCCTTTTTCTTGTGTGCGGAGAGATTTTGTGCATGAATGTAAATCCCTTTAAGGGATGCGAAACAAATAAGGTATAACAGATTAACAATAATAATAAGGTGTGAATGCTCTTTGCTACAATTTTTCTTGCTTGATACAGCAGATGGCAAATTTTGCCCGTCAGGGCAAAGATTTTCGTTATATTTTATTAATTTCTCATTCCTTAGCGATAAGAGTGGCTGTCGTCAGCCGTTCACAGTTTGTAAAAATTATTTTTACTTCTAAAAAATATCACTAAATTTGCCGAATAAAATATAAGGAACAGCCGTATGCAAAAGGACAGAGAAAAAGGCACAGGGAAGAAAGAGAGACAGTTAGTCTCCTTTGACTGGGCAGTAAAACGCCTGTTACGGAACAAGGTGAATTTTGAAGTGGTGGAAGGTTTTTTGAGCGAACTGTTAAGTCGCGAAGTGCGGATCAC
>JAIRLS010000079.1 GCA_031259205.1 Bacteroidales bacterium
CTTGCGGGCATACTCACCGGTTATCCGGAAATACGCTGCCATACAAAAAGATATTATAAACCTGCCGCGAGCGCTTTTCGCTACCGTTATGGGATACCCCCAATGCAAAATCGCGCTAATGTATTGACAATCGGAAAAATGATGGGGGAGGATAAATGCCGAACCTTCTCCGGATGATTTTCCGGAAATCGGGAGAGATATGTTTTGATTCCATTGCATTTACTTGTAAAAACAGGTTGTTGATAATTGGATGCAAAAATAATAATTATTTTTTCACTTGCAAAAAAAATAAAAAATATATTTCCTGCTTTTTTTCTCATCCATTGTCGGGGCGAATGGTTTTCGCCCGATTTTCGCCCGAATCCATCTGTGGTTAACCTGCGTTCGGGATAAGAAAAAGGGGGGCGTTCTGAAAGTCAACGGATTCATTCGCCGCAGGCGATACCTGTCAATAGAAAACGAATCCTGCGCGCCCTGTTTAAACAGCAAAACAACCTTAGTAGCAATGGCAAAGGTTGTTTTGTTTGGGAAATAAGGTGGAAATAAGGTTAATGTATGCTCTCTTTTTGCGCTACTAAGGTTGTTTTGTTTGGGAAATAAGGTGGAAATAAGGTTTTTGGGGCATCGACGCATTAAAAATACTGGGGACTTCGTGCTTTCGTGCATTCAGACGCACGCCGTGCGTCTCTACCTTCGCGCTATAGAGGCGCTGTTGTCCACCGGATTGGCATAGATTCCCAGAAAGATGGATTTCAGCAGGTCTTTGTTTTCCGGCGGCAAGTTCAATGCGGCATGGTAACGCTGCATGAAAGCCTGTTTTTCCTGTTCCGTGTAACGGGAAGCATAGAGGGCCGTTCCCGAACGCAGGTCGTGAGCGATATAGTTGTTGCAATTCAGCCGGTAGCCGTCGTGTATTCGGCGGTCTATCAGCATCGCCACGTTCTTGAAAAAATCGTTTTGGTTGGACAGCCCGGGGAAATCCAGTTCTTCTCTGCGCAGGGGCCGGCAAATACTGATATTTACGTCGCCTTTAGGTTCCAGAATACCGGAAAGGATGCTGATGAAATCTTCCCCGGGTTGTTTTTCGTATTTCACTCCCGTCTGTTTCAGGTACAGTTCCTTTGTTTTGAAGAGGTCGCAGGGTTCAATCTGGTAGGAAATCGACAGCGGCACGATGTTCAGTTCGTCAATGGCTTCTGCGGCGGTTTTTTTTCCTCCGCTCATCACAAACATTTTGACGATGCCCTGGTCGGTAGCGTCGTTGCCGTCTTTGGTGCGGCCGTTGCGCTGAGCAATCCAGACGGATTCCCGCCTGTCGGTGATGGCGTACCGGATGTATTCCGAAAGAAGCAATGAATGGCGGTAGAAATCCTTCATACCGGCGCCTCTCACTACCGTGAACATTTTGTTGGATTTTCCAATGTCGATGATCAATTGGGAACTCATCAGGTTGCTTCCGAAGGTTATTTCTGTTGTCCGCAGTCCGTTTTTGTAGAGGATCTGCTGCAACAGCGAAGAATCCAGCACGATGTCACGGTGGTTGGATACAAAAAGGTAACTTTCGGACGGGTCGAGGTGAGTCAAGCCGTCGTAAGTGAAGCGGCGAATGGAATTTTTGATGATCCGTTCGTTCAATACAGCCATCACTTTTTCCTGAAATTCGTGAGTAGTCGTAATGGCTGCCACCATTTTACGCGCTTCTTCGACGTCCTTTTCGGGGAAGACAAAGGCAGCCATCTTTTCAAAATACTCGTTGCCTGCAATGCGTTTCATGGCGGGCGCTATTTCCTCCTGTACATAAGGACGCAAATCTTCGAATTGATGATTCATTTTAATTTAATGGATAGTGTTTTTTCTTTTATCGATAAATTTAACCGGTTTACGGCTGGTATCCGGAAAGTTTATTTTTGTAATTTCTTCTACCGTGCATATTTCCACTTCCGGCGCTACCCGTATATATGCCCGGAAGCGGTCTTTAATGTCTTTTATCACGTCAAGGCCGTATTGCCGGCGGATTCCGATCTTCACCAGCACGTGGTCGTTGCCTGTTTCGTTGTCCGAAGCTATCATCACATAATTTTCCACGTAAGGGATATTGTCCAGTACGTCGAAGATCGCCGGCGGATAGAGGGTGGTGCCTTTGTACTTTACCATGTGATTCATTCTCCCGACGATAGGGCTGATACGCATGGTAGTCCTTCCGCAGCGGCAAGGTTCGTAGTGGAAGCGGGCAAGGTCGCCCGTTTTGAACCTGAGCAGCGGCATTCCTTCCACGCCGAGGGTGGTAACGACAAGTTCTCCCGTTTCGCCTTCTGCAACAGGATGGCCGTCTTTGTCTGCCAATTCGCAGATCACCAGTTCCGGATGATGATGCCCGCCTTGTCCGGCAATACATTCCGTAAAGGAGGTGGACATTTCTGTGGAAGCGTATGTGGAATACAGTTCAATGTCCCATTTTTCGCGGATGCTTTTTCCCAGCAGGTTGAGCGAAAAATCCTGTTCCCGCAGATTTTCGCCGATACATACCGCTTTCCTGACGCTTGACTGTCGATAGTTGATACCGTGTTCTTCAGCGTATTTGATGATTTTCAGGATGAAGGACGGCACTACGATAATGGTATTGGGACTTATCCGCCGGATAGTGTCCCACTGTAATTCCGGAATCCCGTTGCCCACACGGATAATACCGGCGCCCAGTTTCCGGATGCCCAGGAAATAAGCTAACCCGGCCATAAACCGCTTGTCGAGGGTAGTCATCAGCTGGAAAATATCGCCCGGCACGGCGCCTGCACATTCAAAAGAAATCTTCTCGTTGTAGGCAAGCCTGTCCAGATCGGCGTCTGTCAGGGCAAAGGTAACGGGATCGCCCAGCGTTCCCGACGTGGTGATGTAATCGATGATCTTTTCGCGCGGAACACAGAGAAAATCGTTGTTGTACACTTGCAGGGCATATTTTTCGGTAAAGGGGATATGCTGCAAGTCGGCAACAGTCTTGATTCCCGATACGTCAATATGGTGGTCGCGAAACAGTCGCCGGTAGTAAGGGGAGAATTTTGTCAGGTAATCCAGCGCGGTTGCAAGACGTTTTTCCTGATAGGAACGAATCACATTCAGCGGTTGATATTCTATTTCGGGCGTATTCACAGTTTTTTTTTGCAGATTTTATTTTTATTGAATTTCGCGGATGATCTTTTGGGCTAATGCGTCGGCGCCGCTTTTGGTACGGCTCTCCGTGTAAATACGGATAACCGGCTCGGTATTGGATTTTCGCAGATGCGCCCATTCTTCGGCAAAATCTATCTTTACGCCATCCGTGTCGTTGACCTGTTCGCCGGCATAGCGCTGTTTCACCCGCCGGAGGACGTCGTCCGCATCGACGCCGGCATTGAGTTCGATCTTGTTTTTGGACATGAAATAGGTCGGATATTGCGCCCGCAAGCGGCTACAGCTAAGCCCCGACCTGGCAAGATGCGTAAGGAAAAGCGCTATGCCTGCCAGTGCGTCGCGTCCGTAGTGTAACTCCGGACAGATCACCCCGCCGTTGCCCTCTCCGCCGATGACGGCATGATGGGTTTTCATGCCTGCCACTACGTTCACTTCGCCTACGGCAGTGGCAAAGTATTGTCCTCCCTTCATTTCGGTTACGTCGCGCAAAGCCCTCGACGACGACAGGTTGGATACCGTGTTGCCTTTGACGGCGCTCAACACATAATCCGCCACTGCCACGAGGGTGTACTCTTCGCCGAACATGCTTCCGTCTTCATTGACGATGGCCAGCCTGTCCACGTCGGGATCTACGACGAATCCTGCGTCTGCCGACTGTTGCCGGGTGACTTCGGCTATTTCCGCGAGATGTTCGGGCAACGGTTCGGGATTGTGGGGAAACTTGCCGTCGGGCGTGCAGTTCAGTTCCGTTATTTCCGCCACTCCCAGCGCTTTCAGCAGTCGGGGAACGACGATGCCGCCCACCGAATTAACGCCGTCAACGACGACCTTGAATTTCCGTGCGCGGATGGCGTCCGTGTCCGTCAGGGAGAGAGCCGTTACGCGGTCGATGTGGTATTGGGTATAGTCTTTTTCCGTCACTTCGCCGAGTTCGTCCGCGCCGGCAAAGGAATAGCTTTCGCTTTCTGCTGCGGCCAGCACTTTTTTCCCTTCCCGGTCGGAAAGAAATTCGCCTTCGCTGTTGAGCAGTTTCAATGCGTTCCACTGTCGTGGATTGTGGCTTGCCGTGAGGATCAGTCCTCCCTGCGCTTTTTCTGCTGTTACGGCCATTTCGACGGTAGGGGTGGTGGCCAGTCCGATGTCGGTCACGTCAATGCCCATGCCGGTCAGAGTGCCGGCAACGATTTGTTGCACCATCTTGCCGGATATTCTTGCATCGCGTCCGATGACGATTCTTATTTTTCGTCCGTTAGCCGGTGATTCCTGTTGCGCCCACGCTCCGTATGCCGCCGTGAACCGGACAATATCCGACGGCGTAAGCCCCTCTCCGGGCTGTCCGCCGATGGTTCCCCTGATGCCGGAAATAGATTTTATGAGTGTCATAATATGATTTTTTAAGTTTGCAAAAATACATGAATTAATAAATATTACAACAAGCAGACGCAGAATTGAAAAAATATTTACAGTGGTAGAAATTTTGTTTCATCATTCCCATTGTTCGTAAGGGACGGCATTTTCGTTGTAGTACAGATGGATGAATCCGGTGAGCGTTTTTATTTGCAGTCCGGTGAGACGTTCTTCGTACACGTCGCAGGTGTAGTAATACACGCCGGAAGGGACGAAACGTTTACCGTCCATATCTCTGCCGTCCCAGTTGATGGCGGCGTCTTCGGTTCGGAAGACGAGTTTGCCCCAGCGGTTGAATATTTGCATGTTTACTTTCCGGACGTCTGCGGGGTTGTATGATTTGAAGACGTCGTTGATGTTGTCGCCGTTGGGAGTGAAGACGTTGGGCAGTTCGTACGCGCCGCATTCGTCGAGGCATACGGTGTTGCTTGCCGGCGATTCGTTGTCGGCGCTGTCTGTTGCCGTAACGTAATAACATCCCCGTACGTTTTCGGCGTGCAGGTAGTGGAGGATGTTGCGATCCGTCACGGTATCAAGGAGCGTGTAGACAGGTTCTTCACCGGAAGAGAAATAAATGTTGAATTTGCGGACGTCGTTCATACATTGTGGGTTAAAAGTCCATTCCAGATAGTTGGCAATTTCCGTGCAACGACTCGTGCCGGCGAGTTCGGGCGCACAGGGCGGCTCATTGTCCAGGGGCGTGGAGCAGGCAATATGCGAACGGTTGACGGTTTCGTACCGGATGCTGTCTATCAGACGGTAGCCGGCGCTTTCGATACGGTAACAATAGCGTTGTCCGTTGGTCAGTCCCGTGTCGGTATAGCTTTCGCCGGAGGCTGTTCCCGTATAGACGAAATCCGCAAAAAGGCAGGTGTCGCCGGCGGGTTTTGAGCAGCGGTAAATCTCGTAACGGGTATTGATCCACGGGGTATAGCGTCCGAAAGTGACGGTGATGGCCTTGTCTGTAGGCGCGAGTTCAGGATAGAGCGTCGAGGCGGTTTCGTTTTCTTCCATAAGGAACTCGTTGCCCGTTTCCATGTTCCATAATTCCACCGTGTAATAGTAGGGATACACGGTCAGGGTATTGAGATGTTCGTCCGTAAACAGCGTGTCGATCAATTGCGTGTTGGGCGGGTCGGTTTTGTACAACAGTGTCCGTTCGCCATCCTGGGCGCCTGTTTGCCGGTAGAGGCGGTATTGGAACGGTCCTGTTTTTCCGTCGAGGAGTTTATCCAGTGGCCGGCGCAACCATGCTACCTGTATTTGCCCGTCGTTTTCGTCGATGACGACCACATCGGCCATGATGAGCGGCGGCATGCCGGAAGCCAGCGTTGCGCACGATTCGTCGGAAGGGAAACTTTTTGCCCCGTCGGAAAAGACGGTTACCACACGGTAGCAATATTCCGTGCCGGGGCTTAATCCCTTTCCCTGATTGGTGTCTTCAAACAGAAGGGTGTTACGCCCGCTTACTTCGCCGACTTTCACATAAGAGGAATTGGCCGGAATACCGCCTGCGCACGAGTCGGGGTCGACGGCGCTGGAACCGATGCTCCGGTAGATTTCGTACCCGGAGGCATGCGTACACCTCGAAGCGTCCCATGTAAGCATGATGCTTTTTCGGGCGGCAACGGCCTTCACGTCGTTCACTTTCGGTGCAAGCACAGTGATGTCGAAATGGGTGAAAGCCACCAGTTTCACGTCTGTGTTTTGGTCTTCGGCTCTTACCGTTACCGTGTAGGGTTGCTTACGGACGTGCGTAAGGTCGGTCGGCCAGCGGAAATGCGCTGTGACGGATCCTGCGGTGTTGTGGACGACGGTAAATTCGGCGGGATACGGATACACTTGAAAGGGGCCGCCGGAGGCTGTCATTTGGATGTGGTCATTGTCGGGGTCGGTAGCGGAAAGCTCGCAGTCAATGACGGTGCCTGCTTCCACGCAACGCGCAAGGGCTTGTGATATGACGGGCGGACGGTTGCTCGTGTTTACTACTTCTATTTGCATGTCGCGGGTGATGCTGCTTTGCCGGATTCCGTTGCGCCACTCGAAGAGTTTGATAGCGATGTTGTAGATACCTGTCTGGACAGGCGACGCCCAGATCAGGTCGCCTGTAACGGCGTTCATCACAATGGAATCCGAGGCCTCCGGCAGGGAATACCCTTCAATCTCGGTGTTCTTTTCGCGCGTGGGAACGGTCAGTTCGTAGGACAAGCTGTCGCCGTCTGCATCGTATGCCGACGGATTGTGTACAAACACCTGTCCTACCGCCGCCTTGTCGATGGGATAGACAAGCAACTGCGGGGCATTGTTGGCGCCGAGATTAGGGTCGATTCTGAAAACGGTCGAAAGGGAAAAAACCATGTAACCCGAATTGGGAATATTCGATACGCCGAAATTGCGGTTCGGATCTTCTACGGAAATGGTATAAACGCCCGACCCGGGAAAGGTATGCAGCGCCGTGTACACGTTTCGGTAATAGCTGTCGGGTAAAACCTCCTGATGAGCGCGTGGAACGGACGACACGCTGTTGTCGCCCCAGCGAATATCCAGCGAACGACGGTCAACAGGGCTGCCCGTATAGGCAAATACGGTCAGGGTAAACTCATAGGTATAACCCGAAACATGCCTGAAAACAATCTCTCCCGCACGGTTGTGTGTAGCCCTTGCCGTCAAACCGGCGAACGACAAACAGAGAATGATGAACAGTAACCGGTTCAACAACCGGCTTATGATTATCGGATGATGCACTGTGTTTTTCATTTTCTAATATTCATTAACAGCGATTTGCGAAAAGACATTATATTACTATGTTTGTTTTGCAGATTTTATCTTCGACTACTTTCCGGCCAAAACAGCAGCTATCTGTTCTTCTGTGAGGTCTGTAATTGCGGCAAGCTGCTTAAGGCTCATGCCCAGACTGTAACCGTTGCGAATGATTTTTTCCATATTGCGCCTCTTGCCGATCTCGACGCCCCGTTTTTCGCCTCGCTTTTCGCCTCGCTTTTCGCCGATCTCAATGCCTCGCTTTTCGCCTTTTTCTTCCGCATAATCCACGGCAAGAGCGACATCGTCGTATTCCAGTACACTTCTTTTATATGTTTCCATCTCTTTTTTTGTTAATTTATCTATTCTTGCTTCTTCGTACAGTAT
>JAIRLS010000087.1 GCA_031259205.1 Bacteroidales bacterium
CATATCTTGCCAAGAACATCTCCAACTGGTGCTCAGGTCTCCGTCAATGGCATTTTGAGGCCTATAATTAGGATCGTTACAAGCCAAGCCGTCTCCATAATAACAGTCGGAGGCGCCGATCCATGGCCACATGCTTTTCGGAAGCACATTGGGCTTTACTTTCACCGAACGGACTTCTTCACCCACCGATGTTCCGGTGGATACCACCGTCCAGTAGAGCGTGTGTGAATTTCCGTCGTTGATGCCGAGGGCGTTGAGTATGGTTGCACACTCGGCCTGGGTTACATCGCGGTGGTCGGCGTCGCCCACATCAAACGCCAGGGGTGTTGTGGCCAGCCCTTCTTCAGTGGTGGCTACTTTGAGGGTATAGGCGGTGATGCTCGCCACTTTCATCCATTCAAACCGGTAATCGGGCGCTCCGTCGTAGATGAACAGGTCGGCTCCATCGGCCGGAGCAACCAGCACAATCGCTTTGGCCGATACTACCTTCACGCCGATCTCGGCGGTTACGGTCGGTGCAATGTTGCTGCTGACGGTGATGGTTGCAGCGCCTGCGGCAACGGCGACCGCTGCTCCTGTCGCGCTGTTTACGGTGAGTATGTCGGTGTTGTTCGACGTCCAGATAAATTCATCATCGGCGTCTGCCGGATCGGGTGTTGCCGTAAACGACTCCTCATCCCCAACTCTCAAGAGGGCGGATGTTTTATTCGGGGTAATGGCGGTGGGCACCTTTTTCCCGACGGTGACTGCCACGGTTTTGAATTTCCCCGATGCCGCTTCCGTAACGGTAATGTTGGCCGTACCGACGGTTTTGGCAGTAATTCGTCCGGTAAGGTAAAGTACGCCGGCTACCGCGTTATTGTCCGTCTCCCAGGTAAACTCGGTCTGGGTGGAATTGGTGGGCATAGGCGTTGCCATGAGTTCAACCGGCTCATCGCCAATCCGCATGGCCAGCGTCAGGTCAGTCAGCGCCCCGCCGGGTCCTTCGATTACAATGTCCTGCAAAGCTACCACCATGGCTTCCACCGTGACATGGACGGTGGCGACTACTTCCCCGCAACGGACTTCAATGTCGGTTCCTTCCGCAGATACGGTTTTAGCCTCTACTTCACCTGTCGCCGGATTTACTGTGGCTATCGCAGGGTCTTTTGACGTCCATGTGAACTGTACGTCGCTGGCGTTCTCCGGTACGGGAGTCGCCGTAATGGTTCGTTTTTCTCCCACTGCCATCGTCAAAGAGGTGGGATTGACCGTTATAGCGGTCAGGAGAACTTTCTCATCGTCGTCCTTACATCCAGTCAGGCAGCAGCCCAACACCAGCAGACAACATGCTGTCATTAACACTTTCGTTTTCATAATTTAGTAAGTTTTAAAGATTTTATTTATTAATTCAAATTCGGGTTGAGCAGACTGTCAAAAGCGGGATACGGGGCATACATTTTATCATCCGACCATGCGCCTTCTACTGTGACGGCTTCTTTACGCCACACACCCGGGGCTACTTCGATTGGCAGGTTTTGCTTGCGGGCTTCGAAATGGGCTGCCACGCGGTTCATCCGGAACATGTCGAAATAGCGTGTGGCAATGCTGCCCCAGTTGTAGCCGGCGATTTCCCATCCGTGTTCGTTATATGCGGCTTCCGCCAATGCAGTCGGCGCCATGCCGGCGGGATAGACATTGGTTGTAGCGCCATCGGCCCTGTTGCGCACTGCATTGAGCAGTTCAATGGCTTTGGCGTTGGTTTGTCCCGCCCGGCCCAGCGCTTCGGCATACCAGCAATAGACTTCAGACAAGCGGACGATGTGGTGCGATTTTTCGCCCCATCCGTTGCTTCTTCCCTGATTGGCCCCCTTGCGGTAGTCAAATTCCGCGCCGCGCGGCCCTTCCGCCGCTTTGATGAACCAGGGATTGACCACAGGGCGCGAAGGCGGGTCGGTGTCCCACCACCAGTCCTGCAAAGTATTGTCGGACGGGCGCAGTGTTTTTGGCGCATAGGTAGCCTCCTTGCGAGGACCTTCGGGAAAATTCTTCCAGAAAGAGATTTCGCCGCAGGAATCGCCCCATCCGTAATCGCCCACATCTTGCAAAACCTCCGACACTGCCGATACGTTGCACTGCCCCCATCCCCAGTCCAAACTGTAATAGTGTGCCAGCAACACTTCCGTATTTTTGTTGTTGTATTCCCATGAGTGGATTTTCCAATATTCGTCCAATAATGCATTACGGTAGGTTCCGTTTTCCACCCCGTCGATTACCTCTTTGGCTTTGGCGGCTGCCAGGGCGTAATATTCGATTTTGTTCAGCGGCCATCCCGCCATCGACATATAGACATAAGCGAGCGTGGCTTTTGCCGCCGCCTGTCCTACCGCTACATTGTAGCCGTTCATTCCCCAAGGCGCCGTTTCGTAGCGTGCGGGCGCTTCTTCGGCTATTTTGAGGTCGGCCACAATCAGGTCGAAGATTTCTTCCACCGGAACGAGGGGGGCATTGTAATCTACCTTGTTTTCCGTTAATTTGGGCAGCGGCCCCCAACACTGCACTAAGTAGAAATAGGCATACGCCCTCCAGTAGGACGCTTGCGCCAGCGCTGTCCCGATATAGGCCGGATCCACGCCGGGCGTTTTTTCTACACCGTTGATCACGAAATTGGCCGCACGAACCAAGCCCCACTTTTGCTGCCACGTATTGCCCATCCATTTGCTGTTGGGCGACACGTTGTAGCGGTCAAATTCCCTTATTTCCGCCTTGTTGCTTGCCGGGTGGGTGCCGAGGTCGTCGCCTGCCCAGGCGTTCATTACAAAATCGTGCTCCTGCGTGCTTTCGGCAGCCGTTTTATAAAGCGCATACAAGGCCATATCGATATCGTTTTTACTGGAAAAAAACGCTTCCGGCATCAACTGGCCTTTCGGTTCTTCCTGCAGGAAATCTTCACAGGAAACGAACGAAACCGTCAATAAGGCATAACAGGCGGCATTCCTGATTTTCTTGATATTTACTGTTAATTTTTTCATTTTTTAACTTTTAATTTTCAACTTTCAACTAAAAAGAGGCCTTGATACCCAGCGTAAAGGTTCTGGGGACGGGATAAGCGCCGTCGTCCCTGCCTTCCACATCATTATATGCTTCCGGGTCCATTCCCGTATATTTTGTGAGGGTAAGGATATTCTGCACGCTCAGGGAGATGCGGAATTCCGCAAATTTGAGCACCTTTCGCGGGATGAGGTAGGCAATGCTGATATTGCGTATTTTCAAAAAGGATGCGTCTTCCAGCCACATGGTGGAATCGCCGTAATATTTATTCAGCAGGTTTTTGTGGCTGGGGTACAGGGCGTCCGCTTTGTTTTGCACGTTGTCCCAACTCTTGAAGTAGGCATCGCGGAGCGAAATGAATCGCATTTCCCCTACCATGGAGGCGGTGCGGAATTTTGTCAGGTTCAAGCGGTGAAATCCCACTGCCGCATGGATGAAGACATTGGCTTCCCAGTTTTTCCAATTAATGGTGTTGTTCCACCCGAAACTCCATTTGGGGTTAACCTGTCCGGAGATAATTTTATCTTCCGGCATCGGCTCTGCGGACAGACTGCCGTCCGCTGTGCGGAAAAGATTGGCTCCGGTCTTGTTGAACCCTACCCAGTCGAACACGTAAAAAGAGCCGACGGGTTTTCCGGGTATAACAATGGAGGTAGGCCCCGTTACGCTGGTGTTACTGCTGTTGGAAAGCAGATACGGGTCATCGCCGATGTCGATTACTTCATTTTTCAGGAAGGAAACCGTTAAAATGCTTTCCCAAGTCAGGTCTTTACCCGTAACGGGCAAAGCGTCAATGGAAAAATCCAACCCCGTATTGTTGATTTTTCCTTCATTGACCCAAAATCCTCCTCCACCGTTGTAGTAGGGAATGCTTTTAACCAAAAGCATGTCCCTGGTCTGTTTGAGAAACCAGTCGACGGTGAAGTCTAATTTACCGTCCAGGACACTGAAATCCACTCCCAGATCATATTGGTAGTTCGACTCCCAACGTACGTCGGGCGTGGAAAGACCCACAGCGGTGTAGCCGGTATAGAGCGTTCCGGTGCCGAAACTGTATGCTTTTGTGCTCAGCCCACCCAGCGTACTGTAGCGGTCAATGGCCTGGTTTCCGGTAATTCCCGCACTGGCGCGCACTTTCAATTTCTGGAAGATATGCTGGTTTTTCATAAAATCTTCTTCGCTGACATTCCAGGCCACAGCGCCCGAAGGGAAATACCCCCATTTATTGTTCCCCTGGAATTTGGAAGAGCCGTCGGCCCGGAACGTCCAGGTAAACAGGTAGCGTCCCTTATACCCGTACATCAGGCGGCCTACGCCCGACAGCATCTGTTCCGCCGAATATCCGTTGCCGGCGGTATAGGTCGTGGCATTGGCTACATTCCAGTACCCGACGCTTTCGGTCTGCAAATCGGTGCCGTTCACGGCAAGATAGTTGTACTCGTATTTGCTCATTTCCCACACGGCGGTGGCGGTAAAATAATGATCGCCGATTTTTTTGGAATAAGTCAGATTATTGACATTTTGCCAGTTGAGTTGACGATTCATGGAGTTATACATGGTACTTTGCGCACCGTCAAACCTTCGTTCCGAAGCAAAGCCGTAACTTCCGGAATAAATAAAATCAACCCCTCCCTTGACGGATAACGTAAGCCCTTCGAGGATATTGAAACGCAACTCCATGTTCCCGTTGGCCAAATAAGCCGGGTTGTCTTCCTCTGTTTCCACCCTTGCGCCGTAAGGATTGTTGATCACCGTATTGTAGGGATCACTTTTGTAAACGCCCGTTTCGGGGTCTTTCATTTCCATGCTGGGCGAATAGGCAACCGTTGCGCGCAGGTCGATACCCGGATTGTGTACAAGTGTCTTGGCGACATTGAGATCGGTAACAAGCGTCAGCCACCGCGTGACGTCAGTGTCCAAATTAGCCCTGACCTGATAACGCTGGTATTTGGAAGTGATGCTGACGCCTTTCTGATCGAGGATGTTTCCCGACACAAGGTAACGGGTAGTGTTATTGCCGCCCGAAATGCTTAATTTGTAGTCTTGGCTGAAGCCTGTCTGGAACATGATGTCCTGCCAGTTAATCCCTTTCGTTCCGTTTTTGTACGCTTCCATGTCTGCGGCGGAAATGGTGGCGGATCCCCGTATGTCGTTTAATGCCTGTGCATATTCCCAGGCATTCATCACCTCGTACTTTTTGATAACAGAAGTGACGCCCCAGTCAGCTTCCAATGTAATCAGCGGCTTACCGGCCTTGCCCCGTTTGGTGGTAACCAGTATCACTCCGTTAGAGCCTCGCGACCCGTATATCGCCGTTGCCGAAGCATCTTTAAGCACTTCGATGGAGGCTATATCAGCCGGATTAATGCCTGCCAGTCCGGTAGTCCTGACAATCCCGTCCACCACATACAGGGGATCGTTGCTCCGGTGCACGGAGGAGGTGCCCCTGATCCGGATTTTCGCGCCGGCGCCCAATTCCCCGCTCGTATTGGTTACTTCCACCCCTGCCATGCGTCCCTGGAGCGCTTCCGAGATTTGCTTCACCGGCTGGTTTTTGAACTGCTTGTCTGAGAGCGAGGCCACTGCACCGGTTAAATCCGATTTGCGCACCGTACCGTATCCGATAACCACCACTTCTTCCAACGCTTTGGCGTCCTCGGCCAGCGTAATAGCAAGGCGCCCGTTTACTGCGGACGAAACACTGACTTCCCGGGCTGCATACCCAAGACACGATATTTGCAGTACGGCATTGTTCGCTACGGTGAGCGAGAAATTGCCGTTTACGTCGGTCACTGTGCTATTCCTTGTGCCTTTTTCGACCACATTGGCGCCGATAACCGTTTCGCCGGTTGCGTCAACCACCGTACCGGTAATAGCAGTCTGCGCGTAGGACATAGCCGGTAAGAGAAGTAGCCATAAGAGTAAGTGTACTTTCTTTCTAAAACACTTCATAATACATTTGTTTAGTTGTTTAATTGTTTAACTGTTTAGTTGTTTAACTGTTTATTAAAAAGGCGTATTTCCCCGACTGCACTTCGAAAACCTGAAAATCTTTTTCTTTCTTCAAAAAGCGCATATTACTGCTATCGTTCACCGGTTTACCGCTTTCGGTGACCGTTCCCGCCGGTAACCACACTTCGGCGGTTGTTCCGTGCGGAACGGCAATATCGTACGAAAAACGGTTGTTTTCTAATTTCCACGACGACTTGATCGTTCCCCATAGCGATTCGTAGCTTCCGGAAGCGAA
>JAIRLS010000056.1 GCA_031259205.1 Bacteroidales bacterium
TGTTTACCTGCTTGCCGCCCCGCTGTTAATCGCATCTATCGTCATCATCAAGCGAATGGAACGCAGAGAAAAGGCTGAAATGATTTGAAACTGCCGGTTTGAGTTTGCATACGTGCGTAACTTTGGCCGCACACGTGTGCAAACAAATTTTCACACAGTGTTTTTAAATTTTCACACAGTGTTTTTAAATTTTCACACAGTGTTTTGCATGTCTACTCTTTGTGTTTTTTTGTCTGCATACGTGCGTAACTTTGCCCGCATACGTATGGAAATTTTGCCGCACACGTATGGAAACGCTCTTGCTCATTCCGCGCGGGAAGTAAGCCTTTTTTTGGGGTTAATTCTTTTATTGAGGCGCTATGGGTCAGTGGACTGTTCCATCGGTGGTTTGTTTCGCGCTTTCGTCCTATCCCTCTTAAAAGTCCTGAAAGGACGTTCCACATTATCCAAAGCGCATTCAGACGCACGCCGTGCGTCTCTACATTCGCGCCTTCGCGCTATAGTGGAGGTCAGAAGAATTGTTTTTCATAGCGCCTCAATAAAAGAATTAACCGTTTTTTGAGTGTTGAAAACCGATCCTGAAAAAGCCGGCCTTTCCGCTTTGCGCCTTCTCAACCGTCAATTACACGGGAAATTGGAGGTTTACAAAAGGAATATCATGCAGGCGCATCGTACAAAATATAAAGAAGCTACCGATTTCGTCTGCATGTAATTCAAAAATTTCATGTACTTTTGTCCGTTCATATACATATATATTAATACATGCATTCATTCAGCGAACAGGAGGTGATCCGCAGAAATTCACTGGCGGAACTGCGCAGGCTCGGCATCGAACCTTATCCGGCGGCGGAATATCCCGTGAATACGACGGCGGCGGAAATTTTGCAACATTACAGCGCAGAAAAAGGCAATTATCAGGACGTTACCGTTGCCGGACGCATCATGAGCCGTCGCATCATGGGTAATGCCTCGTTCATGGAATTGCAGGACGCCACGGGACGCATACAGATGTACGTGCGTCGCGACGACCTTTGCCCCGGCGAAGACAAAACGATGTACAACACCGTTTTCAAGCGGCTGCTCGACATCGGCGACATCATCGGAGCGCGGGGGTATGCCTTTGTCACACAAACGGGCGAAACATCCGTCCACGTGCGGGAACTGACCATATTGAGCAAGTCGCTGCGCGTGTTGCCCATCGTGAAGGAGAAAGACGGACAGGTGTTCGACGCCTTTACCGACGCCGAGCAGCGCTACCGAATGCGCTACGTGGATTTGCTGGTCAACCCGCAGGCCAAAGACACGTTTCTCCGGCGCACGCAAGTGATCAACGCCATGCGCGATTTTTTCAATTCGCGCGGATATATCGAAGTGGATACTCCGGTATTGCAATCCATCCCGGGCGGTGCGGCGGCGCGTCCGTTTATCACCCATCACAATGCGCTGGACATGCCGCTCTACCTGCGTATCGCCAACGAACTGTACCTGAAACGGCTGATTGTAGGCGGCTTCGACGGAGTATACGAATTTTCGCGGAATTTCCGCAATGAAGGCATGGACCGTACGCACAATCCGGAGTTTACCGTGATGGAAATCTACATTGCCTACAAGGACTACCTCTGGATGATGAACTTCACCGAAGAAATGATAGAACGGGTGGCGCTGACGCTGCACGGGACAACGCGCCTGACGGTAGGCGACCGGGAAATAGACTTCCGCCGTCCGTTCCGTCGTCTGCCCATGCTCGAAGCCATCCGGACGTATGCAGGCGTAGACATTGCAGGCATGGACGAAGACCGGCTTCGCGGCGTCTGCGGGCAATTAGGCGTCGCCACAGACGAATCCATGGGCAAAGGCAAACTGATAGACGCCATTTTCGGCGAAAAATGCGAGGAACATCTGGTACAACCCACGTTCATCCTCGATTACCCGACAGAAATGTCGCCCCTGTGCAAACGTCACCGCCATAATCCGGAATTGACCGAACGTTTCGAACTGTTTGTCAACGGCAAAGAATTATGCAATGCCTATTCGGAACTGAACGATCCTGTCGACCAACTGGAGCGTTTTCAGGAACAGTTGCGCCTCAGCGAAAAAGGCGACGACGAAGCCATGTTCATCGACATGGATTTTATCCGCGCGCTGGAATACGGTATGCCGCCTGCTTCGGGTATGGGCATCGGCGTTGACCGGCTGGTGATGCTGATGACCAACCGAAGCGCCATACAGGAGGTGCTGTTCTTTCCACAGATGAAACCCGAAAAGAAAGCCCGAATCGACCCGCCGGAAGCATATATGGCGGCAGGCATACCGGAAGAGTGGATCGCGCCCTTGCAACAACTGGGTTTTCTCACGGTAGACAGCCTGAAATCCGCATCCGCCGGCAAACTGTTCAACGACCTCTGCGGTTTCAACAAAAAGAACAGACTGGGGCTGAAAAATCCGGGCACGGACGAGGTAAACGCATGGACGCAATAGCTGTTTCCGTGCAGGGCGACTTTCCTGCCGTACCGTATGTCATAACGGTTTCACGTTCATTTGCAAAAAAAAACTTTTCATCTATTGCATATTAGAAAAAACTCCTTACCTTTGCGCTCTCGTTTTTTGACGTATTGTCTGTAAACGCCGATGTAGCTCAGTCGGCCAGAGCAGCTGATTTGTAATTAGCTGGTCGGGGGTTCGAATCCCTCCATCGGCTCGGCGTTCTTTCTTTTAGGGGATAAGTTTTTGAGATTAAAATATTATGGGGAGATTCCAGAGCGGTCAAATGGGGCAGACTGTAAATCTGTTGTCTTACGGCTTCGTAGGTTCGAATCCTTCTCTCCCCACCGGAATTTCAAAACGGGCGTAAATACGCGGAAGTAGCTCAGTTGGTAGAGCATAACCCTTCCAAGGTTAGGGTCGCGAGTTCGAGCCTCGTCTTCCGCTCATATTCGCTGCCGATGTAGCTCAGAGGTAGAGCACTTCCTTGGTAAGGAAGGGGTCATGGGTTCAATTCCCATCATTGGCTCAGGGAATGTATGTAAATTCATTTTTAATTTTAAGTATCATCTATTTTAATTTTATATCATCATGGCAAAAGAAAAATTTGACAGGTCGAAACCACACGTGAACATTGGAACCATCGGTCACGTCGACCACGGTAAGACGACGCTTACCGCAGCCATCACTATGGTGCTGGCAAAGAAAGGACTCTCGGAAGTCCGCAGTTTTGATTCAATTGATAATGCACCCGAAGAAAAAGAACGCGGTATCACTATCAATACGGCTCATATTGAGTACCAAACCGCCAAAAGGCACTACGCCCACGTTGACTGTCCGGGACATGCCGACTATGTGAAGAACATGGTAACAGGCGCAGCCCAGATGGACGGCGCGATCATCGTAGTGGCCGCCACCGACGGCGCGATGCCTCAAACACGCGAACACATCCTGCTGGCGCGTCAGGTAAACGTTCCCAAAATCGTTGTTTTCATGAACAAGGTAGACTTGGTGGACGACCCTGAAATTCTTGACCTCGTGGAGATGGACATGCGCGAGTTGCTCAGTTTCTACCAATACGACGGCGACAACGTGCCCGTCATTCGGGGTTCCGCACTGGGAGCGCTCAACGGCGAACCGCAGTGGGAAGACAAAGTAATGGAACTGATGGATGCTGTCGATGAATACATCCCCATCCCGCCTCGCGATAACGAGAAGCCGTTCCTGATGCCCGTCGAAGACGTGTTCTCCATTACCGGACGCGGAACAGTAGCCACAGGCCGTATCGAAACAGGCATTGTGAACACCGGCGACGAAATGGAAATCGTCGGTTTGGGCGCGGAAAAAATGAAAACCGTTATCACCGGCGTGGAAATGTTCCGCAAAATCCTCGACAGAGGCGAAGCCGGCGACAACGTGGGGCTGCTGCTGCGCGGCATCGACAAAAAAGAGATCAAGCGCGGACAGGTGATCGCCAAGCCGGGTTCCATTACCCCGCACACCAAGTTCAAAGCCGAGGTGTATGTGTTGAAAAAAGAAGAAGGCGGCCGCCATACTCCTTTCCACAACAAGTATCGTCCTCAATTCTATCTCCGTACCCTCGACGTAACGGGTGAAATCACCCTTCCGGAAGGTCAGGAAATGGTTATGCCGGGCGACAACGTTACCATCACCGTCGAACTGATTTATCCCGTAGCGATCAATCAGGGGCTTCGTTTCGCTATCCGCGAAGGAGGCCGCACGGTAGGCGCAGGTCAGGTAATCGAAATCCTTGAGTGACCACCGGTGCGGAAATAAAAATTTCAAGGTTGCCATGACGCATCTCTTACGTCATGCAGCCTTGAATTACTTTTTTTTAACGTAAAATACAGGAGTGTAGTTCAAGGGCAGAATAGCGGTCTCCAAAACCGTTGATGGGAGTTCGAATCTCTCCACTCCTGCCGAAAATGATAAATGAAACAGCCGGCAACGGCGCGTCATCGACCTAATAAAAGATAAAAAAATGAACAAATTCATTAATTATTTAAAAGACACCTATACCGAACTGTTACACAAGGTTAGCTGGCCAAGTTGGAACGATTTACAGGGCAGTTCGGTTGTCGTGCTGGTAGCTTCCATCATCATAGCGCTCATTATCTTTGCTATGGATTTCAGTTTCGACTATTTATTCAAGTTCATATACGAAATTTTTTAACTTTTAGGATATGAGTGAATCGGGAGAAAAAAAATGGTATGTATTGAGAACCGTCGGCGGTAAGGAAAAGAAGGTAAAAGAATATATCGAAAATCAGGTAGCCGCCATGGAGTGGTCAAATTATGTCTCGCAGGTACTCATCCCTGCCGAAAAAGTTTATCAGATAAAAAACGGGAAAAAGGTAAGTCGCGAACGCACGTTTTACCCGGGTTACATCATGATAGAAGCCGAACTGCAAGGCGAAATGATCCACATGATGCGCAACATAACAGGCGTATCCGGTTTTTTGGAAGAAGAACGGCTGGTCAACGGCATACGGAAGAAAGTGCCCGTCCCCCTGCGTCCGGCGGAAGTAAACCGCATGCTGGGCAAAATGGACGAACTGGCGGCAAGCGAGGAAGAACTCGAAATATCCTTCTGCGTGGGCGAACCGGTCAAAGTAATTGACGGCCCGTTCAACAGTTTTTCGGGCATCATCGAAAAAGTGAATCACGAGCAAAAGAAAATTGAAGTGATGGTGAAAATCTTCGGACGTCAAACACCGCTCGAACTGAATTTCATGCAGGTAGAGAAAATATAAAGAGTATGGATATGAAAACGAAAATAATTTTAACAAGTCTATGGATAGCATTGTTTTCCGTTTCATGCACGACCAATGGCGACGAGAAACAGAAATCGACTTTGGCCAATAAAGTTTCGATTAAATACGACAGCGGC
The DNA here is from genome assembly GCA_031259205.1 of Bacteroidales bacterium. Lineage (GTDB taxonomy): Bacteria > Bacteroidota > Bacteroidia > Bacteroidales > UBA4181 > JAIRLS01. The sequence continues at coordinate 5,393 of JAIRLS010000056.1, forward strand.
AAAGGCGGATTTAATTATTATCTGTCCGACAATGGAAAAAGCACAATCCTTCGTTCCGAAGACGGCAAAGACCGATACGCCCACGATGAATTTTATTTTGTCGGGGAATTGACCGATTATGCAAGCGCTCAAAAAAATAAGGAAATTGAAGACGCCATTGAAGACTACTATTATGAGATGGCGAAAGAGAATCCCGATTTTACCGTCAGGGACGCAGTTTACTACTGTACGGATTTGATTAACGAAATTAACATCTACTCCGATAAAAATTTTAACGGTATAGCTGCCGGTCAGTCATTAAATTCACATTTTGTCGTTGTCGGCGATTTTATTTCGAGGATGGATAACCAATATGTGGCTTTTTATACGGGAAATATATTGGAAAGCAATTTGTTGAAAGAGGGCAATTTGGTTTTCCCCCGTGAATTTTACATACTGTTGAAAAATACTCCGGAAGTTGAGGACACATATACTTTTTACATGGAAATCAAGGGTGAAGGAATTTCGGAACAAAAGCAAATCAGCGTAATAGGTTTGAAATGATTTTAGAGCAACCATGAAAAAAATGTTCATCTTGTTTTTGATAGGGTCGGTTGGGTTATCGGCACAGTTCCTGACTTTCACCATTAACGGCTCCGTTAGGGAGACCGGAAATGGAGAATCGCTTGTCGGATGTTCCGTAACCGAATTTTCCGGCAACAAAGGGACAGCCTCCGACGCTTACGGGTTTTACGGTATTTCGTTGCCGAAAGGGAAAGTCGGCCTGCCATATCCTCATCTCGGATATGAAACCTGTCTCTTTGATTTTGAATTGAACAAAAACGCCACACCTCACATTTCTCTTGAACGTTTGACTTCATGTTGACTGTTGAAAAAATAGGCGGTACATCCATGTCGAAATTTCGCGATGTACTGCACAATATCATATTAAGCGACCGGTCGGAAAAGAAACAGTACAACCGCATTTTCGTGGTGTCGGCATACAGCGACGTCACCAATTGGCTGCTGGAACACAAAAAATCGGGCAACGCCGGCATCTATACCAAATTTTACCATAACGAAGAATACGAATCGGCGCTGGAAACGATGTGCAACCGACTGATCGAAATTAATCGCAGATTTGCCGACATCGGCCTCCATCAGGCCGAAGCCGACCAGTTCATCAAAAAACGGATTGCCCATGCCCGCCACTATCTCAACAGCATGGCAAAAGTGGTAGCGTCGGGTTACGTGAACAAAGAAGATATTTATTTGGCAGCCCGCGAGATCCTTGCCTCCATCGGAGAGGCGCATTCCGCCTTCAATTCGGCCAATATTATCAAAAACAACGGTTTTGAATCCAAATTCATCGACCTGTGCGGATTCTACGATTCGGAACCGCTGACCATCGATGAACGCATCCAACGCGCCTTCCGAAACATCGACTTCTCAAAAACCCTGTGCGTGGCTACCGGCTATACAAAAGGAACAGAAGGCATTATGCGTGCTTTCGACAGGGGATATTCCGAAGTCACCTTCAGCAAAATAGCCGTCGAAGTAAAAGCCAATGAAGCCGTTATCCACAAGGAATACCACCTTTCAAGCGCCGACCCGAACATCGTGGGCGAAGATAAATGCATTCCCGTGGGACATACCAGTTTCATCATCGCCGACCAGTTAGCCGACATCGGCATGGAAGCCATTCATCCGAAAGCCGCCAAACCGCTGGAGATGAACGGTATCAATATCAGAATCAAAAACACTTTCGAACCGAAACATGACGGAACGCTGATATCGAAAAATTACATCAGCCCGACTTCAAAAGTGGAAATCGTGTCGGGTACGGACAAAGTAACGGGCATTGAGATTTACGACCCTCTGATGGTGGGCGAAGTAGGCTTCGACATGCGTATCATGGAAGTCTTTTTCCGCCACGGCGTCAGCTATATTCTCAAATCTACCAATGCCAACTGTATCACGATGGTGGTGTGGGATTCCCCCAAACTGTCCGCCTTAATCGACGAATTGCGCGAACGTTACAACGAAGTGGTCACAAAGCCGGTCGCCATGGTTTGCTGCATGGGCACCAACATTGCCTTGCCGGGAATGTTGTCCAAAGCTGCCACGGCGTTACACGACCACGGCATCAACGTAGAGGCTTTCAGCCAGTCGTTGCGACAGGTCAATATGCAGTTTGTCATTCACCGCGAGAAATACCGCGAAGCCATCATCGCCCTGAACGAAGCGCTTTGTCTGTCCAAAGGCTGATTCGCGCATAAGCCGGCTTTTGTCGCATCAAAATCAAAAAAAGACAACCCGAAGTGCGCATTTTGAACAGGAATATGTCATTTTGACGACGAATAACGGAAAAATAAAAAATCGGCCGTCAAAAAATAAAAATTGGTAACAGTCCGTTTGTTAAAACGACTATCTTTGTCTTTTTATTTGTTATTGGATGTTGCAAAAAGATTGGTTTAAACGGTTTTGTGTGCTTGCCGCCCTGACAGGGTGGTGGCCGGTCGTTCCGGCGACGGGGCAACTCACCGCCCGCCATGCCGACGGAAAGGTAGCAACCGATTACAAGAATCCGAAACAGGATACCATTTTTGTTTTCAACCTGTTTCCCACGCCCAAAACGGGCGATTTGTTCCTGCAATACCGCCCTTCCTCGACCATCAAATGGGAAAAGATGACCTCTGCCAACCTGTGGGAACATTACAAGACCTTCACGAATGTGGTACAGAGCGGTATTGATACGCTGAGCGTCGGCTCTTACCGCGTCATCATCTCCAATATCCTGCAAGTAGATACTGTCCGCTACGACAATCCCGTCCCCGGCGGAAGTTTCTCGGTGGTGGCCGACAACCCGACAGGCAACCATGAATGGTATCGCTTCGACGATGTCGCCAAACAGTTCGAAAGCGCCCCCTTCGACACTTATACCGGCGTGCAGTCCTCGTCGAAGAACGGGCTTGAAGAAGGAGGATACATGGTGAAGGTGATGACCGGCGGCAAACGCGATTCACTCGTCGCATGGATATGTATGAACCCGGGCTTTGAACTGAAATTGCTCAAAGACGAGCATGGAGCGGTATATTATTCGGACAAATACTGCGACCGCACCGATTTCCGCATTGATCCCGTCCATCCCGTGAAAACGCTTTCTTTCAGCCATTACAACCCTGTTACAAAGGCCGAACACCTTTGGGAGAATGAAATATCTTTCACGGTCAACAACAATTATCTTTACCTTATACAGGGATCACAGCAGTTTTTCAGGCTGTACCATCCGCCCTACGAAGATACGCGATACACCTTTACGGCAACCGATCAATTCGGAGCGGAACAGCAGGACGAAATCCTGTATGAAACCATCCTTCCCCATTCGGTGATGACTGCGCTGTTGCCGCCCGAAGTAAGCTTGCGGGACGGCAGCAAATCCAATCCCAACTCGGCGCCGGTGGAGGTACGCTTTGTGAGCAAGTCCACCAATGCAACGGAATACGTATGGCGCTTCGGCGACAATGATTCGACACGTTTCGGCGGCGATTTTTCGTCGCATCCCGATACCGTCAGGCACACCTACACCATCCCCGGCGAATATACGGCGACGCTGCTGACAAGCAATGAATACGGATGTAGCGACCAGTCGAGCGTAACGATCAAGGTATCCCCGTCCAAATTAGACATCGGTAATGTGTTTTCGCCCAACGGCGACAATATCAACGATTATTTTAAACCGGAGAACACCTCCATCCGGCAATTTGAGATTTCCATCTACACACGGTCGGGGAAACGGGTGTATCAGCATAAAGGAGCCGACCTCCGCTACTGGACGGGCTGGGACGGACGCATCGACGGAGGCAAAAACGCCGCCGAAGGCGTCTATTTCTACGTAATTCGCGCCACAGGCTGGGATGATGCGGACTATGGATGGAAAGACAAGAAAACAAACAACGAAACCTATCGCAGTTATGTCTATTTATACCGGTAAATATTTGCGTATCTCACTGACAGCGGGGTTGTTCCTGCTGTGCGTCGCCAATAGCGCATACGCGCAAAGCAGCCGCGAAAGCGTGATTTTTAAAGCCATGCACGATGAACTCAAGCGCAATCGCGACAGTTTGCGTATTGACGGCAGGGAAGAACCGTTTTTCATTCAATACGCCGTTCAGAGGGGCGCCATTTTTCAAGCGCTGGCCACGCTGGGCGCCCTCACCGGCGTCAACGAGTTTCCACTGGGCGCCATGTCCGTGCAAACGCTGGTGGGCAGTTACCGGATGGCCAACATTAACCACACCAGTTCCGACTATCGCGCGGGAAGCGCCGGCGACGCCTCGCCCATCGACGACAACTACCGGGAAATACGCCGCCGGTTATGGCTGCTCACCGATCAGGCATACAAAGGAGCTATCGAAGGCTACAGCAACAAAACGGCAGCCGTCAAACGGCAGAACCTGCCGGAGGATGTACTGGCCATGTCCGACTTTACGCCATTGACTCCCGCCATCTATACGGAATCCTTGCCCTCGATGGCTTTTGAACAGGAATATTGGAAAAAAACGGCGCGCGATTGTTCGGCGGTATTGAAAAAATACCCTTCCATCTATGGCTCCAGTGTCGGAATAGAGGTTTATAGCGGCGAGATATACAGCGTCAACAGCGAGGGGACGCAACTGAAACACTCCGTAAGGATGATTGCCGTGGCAGTGAACGCCTATACGAAATCGTCCGACGGAGAAGAGATCTCCGATAGGCTGGCATGGTACGGACGTTCAAAAGCCGATCTCCCTTCTGCCGAACAACTGACGGAAACCATTGGCCGGATGGCCGAAAGCCTGATCGCCTTGTCGAAAGCGCCGCTAATGGAGGAAAGCTATACCGGCCCCGTATTGCTGGAAGATAACGTACTGGCTTCGGCGCTGGTCGAAAGCCTGCTGGCTCCGCAAACCGGCCTGATCGCCTATCGCACCCCTATCGCAAGCGGCGGCGTGCAAAAATCCATGGAAGACCGCATACACCGGAAAGTATTGTCCTCGGACATTACCGTCAGGAGTATCCCGCAAACGGACAGCTACAACGGACATCCGCTGACAGGCTCGTACAGGGCGGATGCGGAAGGAATCAAACCGGCAGAACTGTTGCTGGTAGAGAACGGTATGTTGAAAACCCTGATGTGCGACCGCGTACCTAAAAAGAAAATAAAAGTCCCGACCGGAAACCGCATATATACTTATCAACCCACCGGCATTTCCACCATTGTTTCACCGGGCGTGCTGTCCGTGCAAACCTCCAAAGGGCTTTCGCCGGACACCTTGAAGAAAAAACTGCTGGCCGTCGCAAAAGACGAAGGACTGGACTACGCCTATATCCTCCGTAGCTTGCCCAACGGACGCAACGTCATGCTCTGCAAAGTACAGGTCGCCGACGGAAACGAAAGCCTCGTCCGGTCGGGTATCGTTTCCGGCATCGGGATGAACAGGCTGAAACGGTCGCTGGGAACGTCCGGACAAACCCAAACGGTCAACATGATAGTCGGAAATGCGCCGCTTTCCGTGATTTATCCCTCCGCCATGCTCATCGAAGAATTGGACATCGAAAAAAAGAACCTGCAAAACACAAGCAAAATGCCCCCCGTGAGCAATCCGCTAAAATAATAAATCTTAAACGATAAACAGTGAAAATCTTCGGCATCATACCGGCTCGCTACGCTTCTTCCCGTTTTCCGGGAAAGCCTCTGGTAAAAATACAGGGCAGGAGCATGATAGAATGGGTGTACCGTCGTGCAGGCAATGTTTTTGAGGCTGTTGCGGTAGCCACCGACGACGAACGCATTGCCGGGGAGGTAAAACGCTTCGGCGGCAATGTGGTGATGACCTCTTCCGACCACGCCAGCGGTACCGACCGTTGCGCCGAAGCCCTGCTCATCATGCAGGCCGCCCGGGGAGAACAGGCGGACGTGGTAGTGAACATACAAGGCGACGAGCCTTTTGTAGATACCGGGCTGCTGGCAGACCTGACCGGCTGTTTCAGCGACGATTCCGTACAAATCGCCACTGTGGTCAGGAAAATCGAAGACCAACGCGAACTGTTCAATCCCAATTGCGTGAAAACCGTCGTCAGCGTATCAGGGAAAGCCTTGTATTTTAGCCGTTCCGCTATTCCCTTCATTCGCGGAGAAGAACCGCCGCAATGGATCGAAAAACACGACTTCTATCTGCACCTCGGCCTGTACGCCTACCGCGCAAAAGTACTCGCCCGCCTGACGCAAATGCGACCTTCCCCACTGGAACAAACCGAATCGCTGGAACAAAATCGCTGGCTGGAAAACGATTTTCACATTCAGGTGATCCGAACATCCGCCCGCAGCATCTCCATCGACACGCCCGATGACTTGCAACACGCCCGACAATGGATAAAAAGCCATCCCCTTTCCCTGTGAAGCGGACAAAACTTGTCCTTTCGGTTGTCTTCGCCTCGTTGCTCTGTTCCTGCCACCGCCACAACGGATACACCCGTCATGAAGACATTTACTACCGGCTGCTGGAAATGGGCGAAAACGACCGTCCCTGCCGCGCCGGAGATTATATCACCGCGAACATCGCATACCTGACCATGTCCGATTCGATGTTTTTTTCCGGCATTCGCAAGTTCAGGGTTTCCGCGCCCGTATCTTCCGGCGCTGTCGATCACTGCTTCCTGCTGATGAAAGAACGGGACTCCATGAGATTCATCATCCCGACAGACGTTTTTTTCGGACAAACCCTGGGAATAGCCGTACCGCCATACCTGAAAAACCGGCCGGAAATGAAAATCGCCCTGCGTTTGCTGGAAATTCAAACCGAAAAAGAATATGAAAAGGAAAAAGAAGTTTTCTTGCGATGGATCAAAGATTTTGGCGAACATGAACAATCTCTCTTAGAGGATTATGTTCGAAAAGCGAAAATTAAAGTTGCCCCTTCCGCAAACGGGATTTACTACGTGATGCAACGCAAGGGCAACGGCATTGCCGTCCGCGAGGGACGAACGGTGACCCTCCACTATGAAGGCTATTTCCTCGACGGACGAAAATTCGACTCCACAAGGGAACGCGAAGAACCTTTCCAATTCGTCTTCGGACACGAACAACAACTTATTGCCGGACTTGAGAAGATAATAGCTCAAATGCGGGCAGGAGAAAAAGGATTGGCGGTCATCCCTTCCGGAGAAGCTTTCGGAAACAGCGGTATTACCATCCCGCCGTTTACCCCCGTCGTTTACGAAATCGAACTGACGGACGTCCGGTAAACTCGTCGGAAAGGGGCAGAAAGCAGGATGCCCGCAAAGACGACGGGACGTGTCCGCCCTCATTGCGAGCGTAGCGACGATGCCATCCCTTCGGCGGAAACTGCTTCGTTCCTGCCAATGACGCTCCCCGTCAATCCCCTTTGTTGATTTGAAAAATATAGAGACTCGCTTTGTGTCTTGCCCGTCAGGACATTGACATCAACAGAAATGAGCATCTGCCGATGCGCATCTGTAAAAATATAAATAAACTGAAATAAGAGATAGGATTTTCCTTGTGTGATCCGCCCGGGGCTCGAACCCGGGACCCCATCCTTAAAAGGGATGTGCTCTACCTACTGAGCTAGCGGATCGTTCCCGTTCAAAAAACGAGGCGCAAAGGTAAGAGTTTTTTCCTTAAAAGCAAAAAATTAGGTTAATTCTTTTTTTGAGGAGCTATGAAAAACAATTCTTCTGACCTCCATTATAGCGCGAAGGCACGAATGTAGAGGCGCACGGCGTGCGCCTGAATGTAGAGGCGAAAGGCTTTCGCGCTTTCAGGCGAAAACCATCCTTTGGAGAATGCGGAACATCCTGAAAGGACGTAACTTTCATAACCGCAGGTCAACGACCTGCGGAAGCCTCTCCATAACTTCTTCTGCCTGAAAGGCAGTACTTGTCCTGCTTTTGACTGCGTCGATTTTCAATTCAGGCAGCCGCACTGCTGCGGGAGGCCTCCTTTCCGCCGGTCGCTGACCGGCGGTTATGAAAATCAAGTCCCTGTGGGTAGGTTGTGCAAAAGTCAGTTTCAAAAAAACATCATCCAGCAAGTTTATTTTTTCTTTTAACAGCCAAATTTTCAGTAAGATTATTATCACTCCATGTCTTCAAATCCTTCATAAAAACGTTTTCAAGAGCCTCCTTAAAATTAATTTTTGGACGTGTTTTTGAATCCCCCATTTGTGTCAACAGCGGTAGTAATAATACGTATGCGGTTATTCCATTTAAGCGATTTTTTGACTGCCTGAATTTATAGGTTCCGAACATGGATTCTATTATATCACTGGATGCATGCCAGCAGCTTTTGCTATCCTTTAATTTTTGTTTTTCTTCTTCCAGATATATTTTTAGGGATGCTTTTACCTGCATTACTTCTTTATCTTTTATGTTCATTTCTGTTTCCACTATTGAGAGACACCTTGATACGTTCTCTTCGCTCAAACCTTGATTCTTTAATATCTTGAGTATTTTGTTGATCGTATTGAATACTATGCTTAATCCATTGACCAATTTGTAATGATGTTTAACAAAACAAAAGGTGTGCTTTTCATTTTCGTCTAATTGAGGGAAAATGTTGATAATTTGTTTACTCCATTTTATTACGTCTGATAAATTCATGAAGCGCGCAATACTGCGTTGTACTGGGGGCAACAAATAACTTGTTGGACGCATTACTTCTCTGATTTTTACCTCAGATAACAATTTTATAAACTTCTTAAAACGATTGTTCTTTCTATATACCTTCTCCACTATTAACGCCAGACTATGACCTACATCTCGAATATGAATGTAGCCTTTTTCTTTAATTGCCTTCTTTAACTTTGCATCATTGTCCCCAATTTCGTATAAGGGAGGACGACCTGCTGCTTCTTCTACTTTGCTCAATACCTCTTTTATCCTTGTGCTATTCCAATTTGATGCTACCGATATATCCAATACGCTGACATCTTGCTTGCGCAAAGCAACTTCTCGACTTTTTTCTGCATCTACTCCTAACGTTACGAGCATTTTTTCATTGCCCAACATCATACTTTCGTCTACTATTTCTGCATAGTCTTTGCTCTGTTTCTTCGATGTATGATAGACGTTGTACCCACTTTTTTTTACCCAATTTTCTATCGAATTCGCGCAGGGTATCGATGGCAATTCCAAACCAAAATAAGCATTTATTATCTCTATGCTCTTCGATACACTGCGAAAACTCATGCTACCTTTTGTATATAGTTCAATACACAGCCCTACTATGAAGTTTGTATATTTATGTCTATCTATTTGGCATTGCGGAAAGAATCCGGTTACTATTCTATCTTTTTTTTTAATCTTTTCCCTAACTGTTTATTTTTCTGATTTAGATTTTTCACTTGACCAGAGCGCTTTTCGATAATATCGGACTGCTCTTTTATTTGTTTCTTGTACTCTTTTATCGTTCTCTGTAATTCTTCGTTTTCTTGGGATAATTGCTCTATTTTGCCCCCATTTTTTTTGCTTCTTTTGCTTCTTTTATTGTCATATAACTATATCTGATTTAATGTTTTTAGAATACAAAAGTACTACTTTTTTTTATCATTTATATTGCTGACTTTTGCACAACCTACCTTTCAGGACATTCCGCATTCTCTAAAGCGGGTAGCTTTTCAGACGCACGCCGTGCGTCTCTACATTCGCGCTTTCGTGCCTTCGCGCTTTCAGCCGCCACAAGCGGTTAATTGCCTGATGCTTCTCCGATATTAAAAACCAGCGAGAAACGAAGGGTATTGGCCAAAGGATCCCGGTTGTTGTAAGGAGTGATCAGGTAGGAAAAATCTATTTCGAAGACGTTCATCACTACTCCGACGCCCATGGTGAAATAGCGGCGGTTGCCTTTGTAACGGTTTTCATGGTGATAACCCGTGCGAACAGCGAAAAAATTTCGATAGCTGTATTCCAGCCCGCCTCCTACGGTGATTTCGTGAAGTTCTTCCTCGAAACCTCCCGGTGCATCGGAAAATGATCGAAACAGTCCTTTGGGAACCGACATATCGTCATTGTTGTTGTCGTTAGGCGTCGGTACGAGCAGTTTATTGAAATCGGCCGCCATCGTCAGTTTGTTGTAGCTATCGAAAAAGAAGCCGACAGACCCGCCTATACAAAGGTTCATGGGAATGAACATCTTTTCCTGTTCGTTGGAATAAGACATCTTACTGCCCAGATTGGAAAGATTGATTCCCACTGCCCATTGCCCTTTCTTTTCGCCAATATACATATCCGAATGGTAGTACATGGATATGTCGCCGGCAAAAGAATTGCCTGCTTTGGCTTTTGGGCTGGAAGCCTGCGAAACGCCCGACGAAAGGTCGGAACGGATATAACGGAATGCGATACCTGCACTTATGTTCTCGGAAATTTTCCGCGAATAACCTACATCAAAAGCAAATTCATTAGGATTACCCGTCCGCAGAGTGGATCCATTGCTGTCGGTAAAAGAAATACTGCCCATATCAAAGTACCTGAGCGAAAACGAAACAGCCTGTATCCTGCCCAGATTCCAGTAACCTGTCAGGTACAACAGATTCATATCATCCACCAAAGAGCGCAACCACGGAGAATAAGACAACGCTATCCCTCCCTTCTTTTCCATGAAAACATATTTGGCCGGATTCCAGTGCTGCGAATTAACGTCGGGCGTGGTGGCCACTCCCACATCTGCCATGGCCGAACTGCGAGAGTCGGGCGCAATGGTCATAAACGGCACCGCCGTTCGGATCGCATTGGGTACGTCCGTATTATTAATCACTCCCGTCGAATGCTGGGCAGAAAGACTTACCGGAATCAAAACGACGGAAAATACAGTTGTTCTAAATAAATTCATATTAAAATTTATAGTATTATGGATAACGGCTTTTCTCTGCTTTTATTATCCTTTCCCGAATATTTATTTTAAAGTTTGATAAATACAAATTAAATAAATAACTTTGCGCCGTTTAAATTTTTTAGCCAAATTAAGTTTACCGAATGATGAGCAGGAAAAGCTCTGTAACAATTAAATTTCATAACGGAGAAGATATTCCGTTGGAATTACATAAAGTACGTGTAGTACAGAAGTTGAATCTGGTGCCGATAGAGCGTCGGCTGGAAGCCTTGTATGAAGGGGGGTTTAATACTTTCCGGTTGAACACCAAGGATGTGTTTCTTGATATGTTGACCGACAGCGGCACCAATGCCATGAGCGACATGCAGATGTCTGCCATGATGCACGCCGACGACGCTTATGCCGGTTCGCAAAGTTTCTTCCGTTTGCAAAAAGCAGTAGAAGATGTGTTGAAAAAGAAATATTTCCTGCCCGTACATCAGGGACGTGCAGCCGAAAACATTCTTTCTCACGCCTATATCAAAAAGAAAGGCGATCTGATCCCGATGAACTACCATTTCACTACCGCATTGGCGCATATCACCCAATATGGAGGGCGTATCGTAGAACTCCTTTACGATGAGGCATACAATATCTCTTCTTCGCACCCTTTCAAAGGGAACCTGAATGTGGAAAAACTGGAGGCCGTCATTAAAGAAACAGGGGTGGAAAATATTCCCTTTATCCGGATGGAAGCCTCTACCAATCTGATTGGCGGGCAGCCCTTTTCTATCCAGAACATGCGTGAAGTGCGCAAAATCGCCGACACACACGGGCTGCGGATCGTTTTAGATGCAAGTCTTTTAGGGGAAAACGCTTATCTGATTCTGCAACGCGAGCCTGAATTTGCCGGTTCCTCCATGGAGGAAGTCATTTCCATCATGACGGGCATGGCGGATATTGTCTATTTTTCGGCGCGGAAACTCAGTTCGTCGCGCGGAGGTGGTATCTGCACCAGCGACCGCGCCATCTACCTTGAAATGGAAGCGCTGATCCCCCTGTTTGAAGGCTTCCTGACCTATGGCGGCATCTCCGTCAGGGAAATAGAGGCGATGGCAGTAGGATTATACGAAACACTGGACGAAACCATGATTTGCCAAAGCCCGCAATTTATCGCTTATCTGGTAAATACGCTCACTGCCAATGGCGTTCCGATGGTGACGCCTGCGGGCGTCTTGGGTGCGCATGTAGATGCCATGCAAATGTGCAAACACATCCCGCAAACGCAATATCCTGCCGGATCGCTGACAGCCGCTTTCTTCCTCACGGCAGGCGTCCGCGGCATGGAACGCGGATCTATCTCCAACCAGCGCGACGAAAACGGCAACGAAACCTACGCCGATATGGAACTGTTGCGGCTGGCAGTCCCGCGACGCGTATTCACGCTTTCGCAAATCAAATACGTGATCGACCGTATGACATGGCTCTACGAAAACCGCCATTTGATAGGCGGATTGAAATTCGTTTACGAACCGCCCGTGTTGCGATTCTTCATGGGAGGATTGGAACCTGTGTCGGACTGGCCGCAACAACTCATCGCCAAATTCAAAAAAGATTTCGGCGACAGTCTGTAATTGTAGAAACATTGAATTAGCCTCATTCTATCTGATTTCTTGGGGATTTCAATGCTTATTTTCCTGGGCGACGGTCGTTCGGTATTTCCGATTCCGGAAACGGTCATTGCCCTCCAATCCGAATCTCTTTCAGAATCAGAACTGCATTTCCTCCAATTGGGCAAATATATGGTCGCAACCGGAAAATACTCCCATTCCGGCATGAACCGTACTGCAATAGCGGCATGTACTGGGTTAATTCTTTTTTGAGGCGCTATGAAAAACAATTCTTCTGTCGCCCCACGAATACATGAATGTAGAGACGCACGGCGTGCGTCTGCTTTGGAGAATGCGGAACGTCCTTACAGGGACTTTTGAGAGGAATAGGCAGAAAGCGGGAAACAAAACGCGGATGGAACAGCCCGCTGACCCATAGCGCCTCAAAAAAAGAAACAACCCTATTCTCTTCAAAGGAGTCGTCGGAAAAGAGGCATTATATTTTTTCCAACACTTCCGGATGATTGACGTTTATTTCCTGACAGCCCTTTAACGTCTCCGGAAAGGACATGCACGGGAGCGCATCTCGCAAATTACTCCTTGATATTCTTTGAAGGAACGCCGGGGACAGGAGGCTCGAATTTTTTCATGTCCACGTTTACAAAAGCCATCTCTTCCGGCATCGTGTTAAGGTCGGAAGAAGTGATCTGTTCCCATGTGCAGGCCTTGCCCGTATAGGCCGATTCCCGTGCCATGACTGCGGTCATAGCCGATATGCCTGCTGTTTCGGCGATATTCAGCGTCTGGCCTTGCCGGATATGGTTCACCAAAACAATGTGTTCGAGGGTGTACATGTCGTGGACTTTGAACTTGGATTTTGCCTCCGCTTCATCATACTTCCATACCGTTTCCCCTTGATGATTCCGGATAGAGAAGTCGCTGCTGTGCCATGTGCCTTTTTCGCCCTGAATAACGGCGCCTCTGTCATTGTCGCAGCCGTCGATTCTGCGTACCATGCCGGACAGTTGTACGCCTTCCTCGCAGGTTATTTGCATACTGAAATTATCGTAAACGTCGCCGATGTTCTTACGGATACGCGATCCGTAGGCAATCGCTTTCAGCGGCTTGAGGTGCGAAAACCAGTTGAATACGTCAATCCAGTGGATCAACATGTTGCTGATCTGGTCGCCGTTGGTCCAACTCCAGTTGAAATGTCCGCGGATCATGTACTCCATGTCCGTCCATTCCGGGCGGCGGATGATGTACTGGTCGCTGGCAGTGTGATAATAGACGCTGCCGGAAACAATTCTGCCAATCATCCCTTCCTGTATTTTTTGATACGAAGCCACAAAAGGGCGGTCGAAATGGTACTGCGTTCCCGGCAGGATGCTAAGCCCCATAGAGAGCGCCTGTCTGGAGGCGGACACGAACGTGCGATAACCTGTCGCGTCAATGGCGGCGGGTTTTTCCACAAATACGTGTTTCCCTTTGTCAATGGCATATTTCATGTGCATGGGATGAAAACAGTTGGGTGAAGCTATCAGTATCAGATCGACCGGCAACTCACACACTTTCCGGTAAGCGTCAAAACCGGTAAAACACATGTTGTCGGGGATTTCTACGTTTTTACCTTCTTTCAACTGCCGGCGTCCGGCAGCCAACTTGTCCGGAAACAGGTCGGCCAGCGCCGTGATGGACAAGCCGTCTCCTGCGTCCAGAAAATTGAAAGCCGCTCCCATCCCTCTCCCGCCGCATCCGATCAATGCGGCGCTAATGGGCTTTCCATCCACCGCTTTGTCAGGCAAATCCGGAATATACAACTCGCCGGCCGGACGCAACGGCGTGTATTGACTTTTTCCACTACACGAAGCCAGCCACGCGCCGCTGCCTAACGCAAAACCAATGCCGGAAGCCGCCGCTCCCGATAAAAAACCGCGTCGGGTATAATTTTGTTTTGAATTCATCATCATCGAAATTAAAATTTTCATACAAAGAAAAAGAATCCTCCTTTCCGATCATACCTAAAAAACGTTTTTTTTTCTTCAATATGCGTCATCTTGTTGTTTCATTCCGCCGAAAATATTATTTTTGGCACGCAAAAACCGATAAAACGATGAAGAAGAAAGATATTCGTCAATGCATACTCTGGACAGGAGGGATAGTCCTTTTGGCGCTGATTTCGTCCCGTTATTCTTTCCGGATCGACCTCACCGCCGAGAAACGATACACCTTATCTGCCGAAACCCGGCAAATTTTACGGAACCTGGATGCGCCGCTACACCTGAACATTTATCTGGAAGGAGATTTACCGGCAGAATTTCGCAAATTGCGTACCGGCATACGCGAGATGCTCGATGAATTTAAGGCCTGTACCGGTAACCGGCTGACTTACCGTTTTTTTGACCCTTCCGAAGACGTCAAAACGAGGGAACGCGAACAATTTCATGCCGAACTGAAAGAAATAGGATTGCGTGAAGTCACCGTCAACAAGAAAAACAGGGACGGTAGCCTTTCGCAGCAGCAACTCTTTCCGGGGTGCGTTATTACTTACAAAGACCGGATGGCGGCTATTAATTTACTGAGCAATAATCGCATGCAACCGTCGGACGTGGTACTGAACGCTTCGCTGGAAGCGCTGGAATACGAGTTTATCCGCACCATCTATGCGCTTTCCGCCGATACGGTTGCAAAAGTGGCTTTTATCACAGGTCACGGAGAACCCGGCAGAGCCGAAACCTACGATATAGGCCTCGAATATGCCAACTTTTACGATGTGGACAGGAAAAGCATCAACGGACAACCGCACGCGCTGGACAGCTATAAGGCCGTAATCATCGCCAAACCGACACAAGCTTTCGACGAAAAGGACAAATACGTGATAGACCGGTACATCATGCGCGGCGGAAAAGTATTGTGGCTGCTGGACGGCATCGACGCCCACACCGACAGCCTCTATGCTTCCGGCTTTACTTTTGCGCTGGCTTCGCAACTCAATCTCGAAGATCAACTGTTTACCTATGGCGTCCGCATCAACCCGCAACTGGTGCAGGACATTGTGAACAATCCCATTGTAGTGACCGTTGCGGACGGGTCGTCGCAACCCGTTCCCGCTCCCTGGCTTTACCACCCGCTTGTCCAACCCTCGCCCGACAACATGATTACACGACGGTTGAATCCGGTATGGCTGCGATACGCCGGACATATCGACACGGTAGGAATGAATCCGGACATTCGTAAAACGGTACTGTTGCAGACGTCGTCCTTTTCACGCGCCAAAGCAACGCCATGCATGATCCGGCTGGACGAAGTAAAAAAGCCCGTCGAACGGCAACATTTCAATCAATCGCTGATGGTCGGAGTTTTGCTGGAAGGAAAGTTTCCTTCGGTGTTCCGGAGCCGGAGCGTCAAACGCCTGTTTCCGGAAACGAACGAACAACAGCCGGCGGAAAGCAAACACACGAAAATGATTGTCGTATCCGACGGCGATATCGCCGTTAACGACGTGCAACACACCCCGCAAGGCGACGTCCCTGTACGGCCGCTCGGCTACGACCGCTACAGCCGGCAAACATTCGGCAACAAAGACTTTCTGGTGAATGCCCTCAACTACCTGACCGACGACGCAGGACTGATGAAACTGCGCAACCGCGAATTTCAACTCCGGTTGCTCGACAAACAAAAACTCAATGACGAACTGTCCAAATGGCAAATCATCAA